>JAXGTK010000070.1:0-12312 GCA_040774965.1 Propionicimonas sp.
GAGAGCGGCACCGGCTACCGCGCGCAGATCCCCGGCGTGACCGTCGGTGGCAAGACCGGGACGGCGCGCACCAGCGCGGACCGCAACCCCTACGCCTGGTTCACCGCGTGGGCGGACGACCCGACCGTGGCGGTCTGCGCGTTCGTCGAGGACGCGGACATCCCGGCCACCGAGATCGCCGGTGGTGCGGTCGCCGCACCGATCGCCAAGGCCGTGATCGAGGCGCTGCGATGACCCCGGCCCTGCGCGGCTTGTGTACTCGGCCACAATGGGAACGTTGCGCTGCCGGTTCGGCCGTTCGGACTGCTGTGAAAGGATGCGACGGATGACCGAAGAACCCAGGCTCCTCGGGGGCCGCTACCAGCTGGGCTCCATGCTCGGCAGGGGCGGCATGGCCGAGGTGCGCAGGGCTCGCGATCTGAGGCTCGGGCGCGACGTCGCGATCAAGCAGCTGCGGATCGACCTCGCGTCCGATCCCACGTTCCAGGCGCGGTTCCGCCGCGAGGCCCAGGCCGCCGCCGGGCTGAACCACCCCAACATCGTGGCCGTCTACGACACCGGCGAGGAGGCCGACCCCAACTCCGGCGTCCAGGTGCCCTACATCGTGATGGAGCTGGTGGAGGGCCACACCCTGCGGGAGATCCTGCGCACGGGCCGCCAGATCATGCCCGCCAAGGCGCTGGAGTTCACCCAGGGCGTGCTGGACGCGCTCAGCTACAGCCACAAGGCCGGCATCGTGCACCGCGACATCAAGCCGGCCAACGTGATGCTCACCGCCACCGGCCAGGTGAAGGTGATGGACTTCGGCATCGCCCGGGCGGTCGCCGACACCTCCGCCACGATGACCCAGACCGCCGCCGTGATCGGCACCGCCCAGTACCTCTCGCCGGAGCAGGCCCGCGGCGAGACCGTCGACTCGCGCAGTGACATCTACTCCGCCGGCTGCCTGCTCTACGAACTGCTCGTCGGCCGGCCACCGTTCCAGGGCGACTCGCCGGTCAGCGTCGCCTACCAGCACGTCCGGGAGGCTCCGGTGCCCCCCAGCCACCTGGACGCCGAGATCACGCCGGCGATGGACGCGATCACGCTCAAGGCGCTGGCCAAGGACCCCGCCGACCGCTACCAGACGGCGGCCGCCATGCGGGCCGACATCGGTCGGCTGCTCGCCGGCCAGGACGTGACCGCGCGGGCGCCGGTACCCGTCCCCGTGCCCGTGGCCTCCACTGCGGCTGCGGAGGCGACCACGGTGCTCGACCCGTCCGACCACTCCGCGGCACGGGCGCTCGAACCCGAGCCGCCGCGCAGGCGCTGGGGCCTGGTCGCCTTCCTCGTCGCCCTGATCCTCGTCGCGGCCGGCATCGGCATCTACTTCATGCTGAACGCCAACCGGGTGGCGACGGTCACCGTTCCCTCGGTGATCGACCGGCTCCAGGAGGAGGCCGTGCAGACCCTGGAGGCGGCGAAGCTGCAGCCGCGGATCGTGCAGGTGAACGGCCCCGACGACACCTCCGTCGGCCGGGTGACGAAGCAGAGCCTCGACCCCCAGACCGAGGTCCCGGTGGGCACCGAGATCGACATCACCGTGAACGTCGGCCCCAGCAAGGGGGTCATCCCGTCGGTGGTGGGGCTCAGTGTTGACGACGCCACGAAGGTGCTCAACGAGAACAGCTTCGCCAACGTCGAGGCGCTTCCGTCCCCCACCGAGGCGAACGACGACAAGGCCAACGAGGTGCTCAGCGTCGACCCGGGCGAGGGCACGAAGGTGGCGCTCGACACCACGATCACGTTGTACTACGCCACCGGCAAGAGCCAGGTGCCGCTGGTCAGGGGCATGACCGAGTCCGACGCGATCGCCTCGCTGCAGAACGCGGGCTTCACGAAGACCCCCGAGATCAAGCAACTGGAGGTCGACACCGCGAGCGATGTCGGCAAGGTGGTGCAGCAGTCGCCGGACGCCTACACGCTGGCGAAGCGCACCACCGTGATCAAGCTGTGGATCGGGATCGCGGCGCCGACACCGACCCCGACACCGACCCCGACACCGACGGCCACGGAAACAACGCCCTAGCGCCGGGTCAGCGAACCGCCATCAGCGGGGTCAGGCCCTCCGCGCGCCGCGGCGCGTCCGCGTCCCCGCAGGCGACCAGCCAGTTGGCCAGCATCTGGTAGCCGCCCTCGGTGAGCACCGACTCGGGGTGGAACTGCACGCTCTCGATCGGCAGGCTGCGGTGCCGCACGGCCATGATCACGCCGCTTTCGGTGGTCGCCGACACCTCGAGGTCGTCGGGGACGGTGGCCGGGTCGAGCGCCAGCGAATGGTAGCGGGTGGCGGTCAGCGGGTTCGGCAGGCCGGCGAACACCCCGCGTCCGTCGTGGTGCACCAGCGAGGTCTTGCCGTGCAGCAGTTCGGGCGCGCGGTTGACCACCCCGCCGAGGGCCACCGACATCGACTGCAGGCCCAGGCACACCCCGAAGATGGGCAGCCTGCCGCCCTGTTCGCGGACGATGTCGATGCAGACTCCGGCGTCCTCGGGCGTCCCGGGACCGGGCGAGAGCAGGATGCCGTCGAAGCCGTCGGTCCAACCGGGCTCGGCGAACCGGGGGTCGTCGTTGCGCCACACGTCCACCTCGGCACCGATCTGGCCGAGGTACTGGACGAGGTTGTAGACGAACGAGTCGTAGTTGTCGACCACGAGGATCCGAGCCATGCGGCCCATTCTCCCCCATGGGTGCGCCCGCCCGGGCGAGGTGTCAGTGCCGAAAGGGTTCTCCGGTATCCTGTGGTGGTTTCCAGGCCAGGTAGGAGTGACGGTGCCCGAATCCAGGATCCGCAAGGCGGCTGCCGAGAAGAAGAAGCAGTCCGACCGGGCGGCGCTCGCGGAGAAGCGTGACGAGCAGCGGCGTACCATCGCGGCGCCCGGCAGCCGCCAGTGGGTGCCGCCGACGTTCATCACCGTCGGCCTGCTCGGCGTGCTCTGGCTGGTCGTCTACTACATCACCGCGTCGGTGGGCATCACTATCCCGGTGATCTCCGACCTCGGCGGCTGGAACGTGCTGATCGGCATGGGCGGCATGGCCGCCGCCTTCGGCATCGCCACCCTCTGGAAGTAGCTCCGCCCCACCCCGCCACCGAGAGGGGACGCCGGTCAGGCGTGCGGCTTGAGCAGCGGGAACAGGATCGTCTCGCGAATGCCGTGACCGGTGAGCAGCATCATCAGCCGGTCCAGGCCCAGGCCCATCCCGCCCATCGGGGGCGCGCCGAACTCCAGCGCGGCCAGGAAGTCCTCGTCCAGCTGCATCGCCTCCGGGTCACCGGCGGCCGCCTGCAGCGACTGGGCGACCAGCCGCTCCCGCTGGACCACCGGGTCGACCAGCTCGGAGAAGCCGGTGCCCCGCTCGACGCCGCCGATGATCAGGTCCCAGGCCTCGATCAGGTCGGGATCGCTGCGGTGCTGCCGTGCCAGCGGCTGGGCGATCGGCGGGTAGTCGCAGACGAACGTGGGCTGCAGCAGCCTGGGCTCGACCAGTTCGCCGAACAGCTCCATGACCAGCTTCTGGGCGGACCAGGCCGGGTCGTGCTCGACGCCCCGGTCCTCGGCGATCCCGCGCAGCACGGACGCGTCCGTCGCGGGCGTGATCTCCTCTCCGACCTCGGCCGAGAGGGTCGGGTAGACCGGCTTCCAGGTCCACTCGCCGTCGAGGTCGATCTGGCCGGCGGGGGTGTCGATGAGGCGGGTGCCGAGTGCGGCGTCCGCGGCGTTCTGCACCAGCCGCTGCGTCATTGCCGCGATCGTCGCCTGGTCGCCCCACGACTGGTACGCCTCCAGCATGGTGAACTCGGCCGAGTGGGAGGAGTCGATGCCCTCGTTGCGGAAGATGCGGCCGATCTCGTAGACCCGGTCGGCGCCGCCGACCACGGCACGCTTCAGGAACAGCTCGAGCGCGATCCGCAGCGTCATGTCGATGTCGAACGCGTTCAGGTGCGTGTTGAACGGACGCGCGGTCGCGCCGCCGTGGACGAGCTGCAGCACCGGGGTCTCGATCTCGAGGTACCCCTCCTCGTGCAGCGTCTCCCGGATGCTGCGGGTGACCGCGGCCCGCAGGCGCACCATGTCCCTGGCCTCGGGGCGGGCCACCAGGTCGGCGTAGCGCTGCCGCACCCGGGTCTCCTCGCCGAGGTCCTTGTGCAGGGTGGGCAGCGGACGCAGCGCCTTGCTGGCCAGCGTCCACTCCAGCGCCAGCACGCTCAGCTCGCCCCGCTTCGACGAGATCACCCGGCCGGTCACGGAGACGAAGTCGCCCAGGTCGACGTCGGCCTTCCACGCCTCCAACCGGTCCGGGCCGACCTCGGCCAGCGACAGCATCACCTGCAGCCGCACGCCCGAGTCGGCCTGGGTGAAGCCGTCCTGCACCGTGGCGAAGCACAGCTTGCCGGTGTTGCGGACGAACACGACCCGTCCGCTCACGCTGACCACGTCGGTGGTCTCCTCGCCCGCGACCAGGTGCCCCCAACCGGCGTGCACCTGTGCGGCGCTGTGGGTGCGCGGGACGGTGATCGGGTACGGCGCCACCCCGTCGGCGAGCAGACGGGCACGCTTCTCGTGGCGCACCTGCTCCTGCTCGGACAGGGACGGGTTCACGGGCGTCGGCTCAGTCACGGCGCATAGGCTACCGAGTCCGCGCCCCCCGGCCACACCGGGTCCCGGCGTCAGCCGACCGGGAGGTACTTCCCCCACCAGCGCAGGATGTGCTCGAAGCGCGCCCTCCGGTGCTGCGGCCGTCCGGAACGGGAGAGTTCGTGGTTCTCGCCGGGGAAGACCAGCAGTTCGGTCTCCACCCCGCGCAGCCTGAGCTCGGTGTAGTACCGCTCGGCCGTGGCCAGCGGGCAGCGCAGGTCCTTCTCGGAGTGGATCACCAGGGTGGGCGTCCGGACGCGGTCCACCAGCAGCAGCGGCGACTGTGCGTCCAGCTGCTCGGGGGTGCCGTGGCAGGCCTCCACGAAGTACCAGCCGATGTCGGACGCGCCGACGAACGACTTCATGTCGAGGTAGCCGCGCTCGACGATCGCGCCGGCGAAGCGGTCCTCGTGTGCGATCAGCCAGGCGGTGAGGTAGCCGCCGTAGGAGCCGCCCATCACCCCCACCCGGCCGGCGTCGAGGCCGGGGACGGTGGCGAGAGCGTGGTCGAGGAAGGCGAGCACGTCGGTGGCGTCCCGGTCGCCGAACGCGCCCCGGATCGCCGCGGCGTGCGACTGGCCGTAGCTCGACGACCCACGCGGGTTGCACATCACCACCGCGTAGCCGGCTCCCGCGTAGACCTGGGCCTCGTCGAAGAAGCTCGGGCCGAACGCGCCGAACGGGCCGCCGTGGATGACGAGCAGCACCGGGTGCGGGCCGTCGCCCGCGGGCCTGACCACCCAGCCGTGCACGGGGTAGCCGTCCGGTGCGGTGGCGAGCAGCTCGAGCGGCGTGATCGGGGCCGCCTCGTCACGGAGCCGGGCCGAGAAGTCGGTGAGGGTCCCGAGGGGCTCGACCGGCCGACCGGGGGGATCGGGCAGCAGCACCAGCTCTCCCACCGAGTCCGCGTCCGAGACCACGCCGACCCGGACGCCGGCGCCGGCCCCCACGTTCTCCACCGAGCCGGGCAGGTCCCAGCGGTCCAGTCGGCCGTCCGCGTCCAGGCGGAAGGCGACGCCGCGGCCGCGCACCAGCGCCGTGCCCAGGACGCCGTCGCCGTCGGCGACCACCTGCACGGCATGGACGGTCTCGGCGTCGGTCAGCCGGCGGACGGGCCCGCCCGCACGGGGCACGACGAAGACGCCGGGGTTCTCGCCGAAGAAGTCCCGGCCGCCCTCGCCGGTGTGCCCGCCGACGAAATAGATCCCCTCGCCCGCGACCGCGGGCGCCTCCAGCACGCTGTCGCCCCCGGCCGAGTCGGTCAGCCGCACCGGCTCGCCACCGGCGGGGTCGAAGCGGTACAGGTCCCAGCGCAGGTCGGAGTGGGCGGTCTCGTGACGGGCGGCCATCACGATCACCGCGTCGCCGTCCCAGGTGGGGTGCAGGTGCTCGTGGTCGCCGTCGGAGAGCTGCCGCGGCTCGGGGACCGCGCGGAACTCGCCGGCGCCGACCGCCGCCCGCCCGACCGGCCGCACCGGGGGCTCGCCGTGCGGGTCCGGCACGTCGACGACGAACAGGTGGCAGCGCTGGTCGCCGGTGTAGCCGGTGCCGTTGAACTGGAACTGGAGGGTGTCGATCAGGCGTGGGTCCTCCGCGTCGGGCCCGACACCCTCGAGGGTCCCGTAGCGACCGGGCTCGGGCACCCGGGCGCAGAACGCGAGCCGGCTGCCGTCGTCGCTCAGCGCGAACTCGCACACGCCGAGCCTGGCATCGGTCACGACAAGGGGCTCACCGCCCGCTGCGGGAACCACGGCCACCTGCGGTGGACCGTCCGGGGTCGCCCTCAGGAAACCCAGCAGGCGCCCGTCCCGCGAGAACCGCGGACGGGTGTCCCGAAAACCGCGGGTGATCCGCCGCGGCTCACCCCCGTCCAGCGGTATGCGCCAGAGCTGGCCGACGTAGGCGTCCGCGACCAGGTCCGGTCGCGTCACGGAGACCACGGCGTGGCTCCCGTCGGGGTGGACTGCTGGTGCGGAGAGCGACGAAATCAGGGGCAGGTGTTCGGCTCGCACGGGGAGCAGCCTAACCCTTGCGAATTGCCGCCGCGCGATCGCGTCGGGATCCGCATGGATTTCCCGTTCGCGCTGGGTGCCGACGGTGTCGCGAGCAGAATTGCGACCTCCCGAACTTGGTGAGTGAGTGCTCACTCATTTACACTCGTTCCGTGAGCAGAGCAACCCCGATGTCGCCCGACGAGCGTCGTGACGCGATCGTCACGGCCACGCTGCCCCTGCTGCTCGAACGCGGACCCGAGGTCAGCACCCGCGAGATCGCCCGGGCGGCCGGGGTCGCCGAGGGCACGATCTTCCGGGTCTTCGAGACCAAGCAGGAGTTGATCCACGCCACGATCCTCGCCGCGCTGCAGCCGGACGCCGAACTGGCAGAACTCGCCGCACTTCCCGAGGGCCAGCCTCTGGTGGAGCGGATCGCCGCCGTGCTGGACGTGCTGGCGACCAACATCGCCCGCACCCGCACGCTGTTCGCGACGCTGTTCGGCGACCGGGACGGCGGGCCTCCACCCCGGCCCACGAAACACCCGGGCCCCCCGCACGACGCCCGGCTGCGCATCTTCGCCGCGGCGGCCGACGCGCTCGAGCCGTATGCTGGACAGCTGCGCATCCCCACCTCGGCGGCGGCCCGGATCCTGTCGGCGCTGGCCTTCTCGGCCAACTTCGACAGCTCCGACCCCGGCCTTGCCGACCTGGTGCTGCGCGGCATTGCGGAAGGAAACCAATGATCCGACTCCTGGGCCGCTACCTGCGTCCCTACTGGCCCCAGATCGTGGCCATCGTCGTGCTGCAGTTCGCCCAGGCGACCGCCGCCCTCTTCCTGCCCAGCCTGAACGCCTCGATCATCGACAACGGCGTGGCCACCGGGGACACCGCCTACATCTGGCGGATGGGAGCGGTCATGCTCGGCGTCTCGCTGCTCCAGATCGGCGGCCAGGTCGGCGCCACCTGGTTCGGCGCCCGAACGGCGATGGCCTTCGGCCGGGACCTGCGGCAGGCCATCTTCGACCGGGCCCTGTCCTTCTCCTCCAGGGAGATGAACACCTTCGGCGCCCCCAGCCTGATCACCCGCAACACCAACGACGTGCAGCAACTGCAGATGATGGTGCTGATGACGGCGATCATGATCGTCTCGGCCCCGCTGATGATGGTGGGCGGCGTGTTCATGGCCCTGCGCGAGGACGTCGGCCTGAGCTGGCTGATCCTGGTCGCCGTGATCGTCCTCGGCACGATCATCGGCATCCTGGTCGCGCAGATGACGCCCCTGTTCACCTCGATGCAGGGGAAGATCGACACCCTGAACCGGGTGCTCCGCGAGCAGATCGCCGGCCTGCGCGTGATCCGGGCGTTCGTCCGCGAGCCCGCCGAGGCGATGCGCTTCGACGCCGCCAACCACGACCTCGCCGACACCGCGACCCGGGCCGGCCGACGGATGATGACGATGTTCCCCTCGGTGTTCCTGGTGATGAACCTCTCCAGCATCGCGATCATCTGGTTCGGCAGCTTCCGGATCGCCGAGGGCCACCTGCAGGTGGGCCAGCTGACCGCCTACCTGGCCTACATCGCGCAGATCCTGATGAGCGTGATGATGGCCACGATGATGGTGATGATCGCGCCCCGCGCGGCCGTCGCCGCCGGCCGGATCAACGCCGTCCTGGACACCTCCTCGTCCGTGGAGCCACCCGCCGAGCCGGTCATGGCCGTCACCCGGCACGGCGAACTCGGCTTCGAGAACGTCAGCTTCGCCTACCCCGGCGCCGACGAACCGGTGCTCGCCGACGTCTCGTTCACGGCCCGGCCCGGTGAGACCACGGCGATCATCGGCTCCACCGGCGCGGGCAAGACCACGCTGGTGAACCTGATCCCGCGGCTGTTCGACGCGACCGGGGGATCGGTGCAGGTGGACGGCGTGGACGTGCGCGAACTCGACCCCGACCTGCTCTGGGGCCGGATCGGCCTGGTGCCGCAGCGTCCGTACCTGTTCAGCGGCACCGTCGCGTCCAACCTGCGCCTGGGCAGCCCGGACGCGACCGACGACGAGCTGTGGCAGGCTCTCGAGGTCGCACAGGCACGTGACTTCGTCGAGCGCATGCCGGACGGCCTGGAGTCGCCGATCAGCCAGGGCGGCACGAACGTGTCCGGCGGGCAGCGGCAACGCCTGGCGATCGCCCGGGCGCTGGTCCGGCATCCCGAGATCTACGTGTTCGACGACTCGTTCTCGGCCCTCGACGTGGCCACCGACGCCGCCCTGCGCGCCGCGCTCGCCACCGAGACGGCGGAAGCGGCCGTGGTGGTCGTGGCCCAGCGCGTGTCCACGATCCGCAACGCGGAGCAGATCATCGTGCTCGAGGACGGCCGGATCGTCGGCCTCGGCACCCACGACGACCTGGTCGCCACGTGCCCGACCTACGCCGAGATCGTGGAGAGCCAGTTCAAGGCCTCGGAGGTGGCCGCATGAGCAACAACACAGAACCCCGCGGCCCACAGGGGCCGGGCACGCCGGCCGGCGGTCCGGGGACGCCGGCGAAGGCGAACGAGCGGCCCAAGTACGGCCCCCAGCACCGCGGTGGCGGCCCGATGGGGCACGGCCAGGGCACCGGAGAGAAGGCGGTGTCGTTCGGCCCGTCCATGCGCCGCCTGCTCGGCCACCTGCGTCCGGAACTCCCGCAGATCATCGCGGTGATCACGATGACGGTCATCGGCACGGCGCTGAACTCGATCGGGCCGGTGATCCTGGGCCAGGCCACGAACCTGATCTACGACGCCGCGGTGGTGGACCGCACCGCGATCCCCTTCGACCAGCTGGCCAACGTCCTGCTGCTGGCACTGGCCGCCTACGTGGCGTTCTTCGTGCTGCTGTGGCTGGCGGGCTTCATGATCAACGCGATCGTGCAGCGCTCGGTGTACCGGATGCGCAAGCAGGTCAGCGAGAAGCTCACCCGGCTGCCGTTGAAGTACTTCGACGGCCAGCCCCGCGGCGAGCTGCTCAGCCGCGTCACCAACGACGTCGACAACATCTCCCAGAGCCTCCAGCAGACCCTGTCGCAGATCCTCACCAACGTGTTCACCCTCCTCGGGGTCCTGGTGATGATGTTCTACGTCTCGTGGGTGCTGGCGCTGGTGGCGCTGGTCACGATCCCGGTCGCGATGGGTCTGACCATGGTGATCGGCAAGCGCTCGCAGAAGCTGTTCGCGAAGACGTGGAAGTCCACCGGCGAGCTGAACAGCCAGATCGAGGAGGCCTACTCCGGCCACGAACTGGTCACCGTGTTCGGCCGGCGGCGCGAGGTGGCCGAGCAGTTCCGGGCCAAGAACGCCGAGTTGTACGACGCCTCGTTCGGCGCCCAGTTCATCTCCGGGATCATCATGCCGGTGATGTTCTTCGTCGGGAACCTCAACTACGTCGTGATCGCCGTGGTCGGCGGCCTGATGGTGGCCGGGGGCACGCTCAGCCTGGGCGCCGTGCAGGCGTTCATCCAGTACTCCCGGATGTTCACCCAGCCGATCACGTCGCTGGCGTCCATGGCGAACCTGCTGCAGTCGGGCGTCGCGTCCGCCGAGCGGGTGTTCGAGGTGCTGGACGCCGAGGAGGAGGCGCCGGACCGGACCGGCACCCTGCCGCAGCCGACGCGGGGCCGGGTGGAGTTCGAGCACATCGACTTCAGCTACAGCCCGGACAAGCCGCTGATCACCGACCTGTCCCTGGTGGCCGAACCCGGCTCGACGGTCGCGATCGTCGGACCGACCGGGGCCGGCAAGACCACGCTGGTGAACCTCGTGCTGCGGTTCTACGACCTCCAGGGCGGCCGGATCAGCATCGACGGGGTGGACGTGGCGTCCATCCCCCGGCGCGAGTTGCGCGAGGAGATCGGGATGGTGCTGCAGGACACCTGGCTGTTCGGCGGCACGATCCGCGACAACATCGCCTACGGCAAGGACGGGGCCGGCGAGGAGGAGATCCTCGCCGCCGCCACGGCCGCCTACGTCGACCGTTTCGTGCACTCGCTGCCGGACGGCTACGACACGGTGATCAACGAGGAGGCGTCCAACCTGTCGGCGGGCGAGAAGCAGCTGATCACGATCGCCCGGGCGTTCCTGTCCGACCCGACGATCCTGATCCTCGACGAGGCGACCAGTTCGGTCGACACCCGCACCGAACTGCTCGTGCAGCGGGCCATGGGTCGGCTGCGGGCCGACCGCACGTCGTTCGTGATCGCGCACCGGCTGTCCACGATCCGCGACGCCGACACGATCCTCGTCATGGAGGACGGCGCGATCGTCGAGCAGGGCGACCACACCGCGCTGCTCGCCGCCCAGGGCGCCTACTACCGGCTCTACCAGGCCCAGTTCGCCGCCGCGATCACCGAGGAGGACGCCGCCTGACCCATCAGGGGCCACCCTTGCTCACCGAGCGCCAGCCCCTGGTGCTGGCGTTCGAGCAGGAAGGCTGGCCCTCGACGCGGCGCTAGGCTCGCGGGCGTGGGACGCACCTGGCGGATCGGGGAGGTGGCCGAGCGCACCGGGCTCACCCGGCGGACGCTGCGCCACTACGACGAGCTCGGGCTGCTGGTGCCCTCGTCGCGGAGCTGGGGCGACTACCGGCTCTACGACGAGGCGGACCTGCTGCGGCTGCTGCAGATCCAGAACCTGAAGGCGCTCGGGCTGAGCCTGGCCGAGATCGCGACGGCGCTCGACGACCCCGACCTCGACGCGTCCGCCACCCTCCGCTCGCACCTGGCCCACGTCGAGGACCGGATCGAGGCCGAGCGACGGCTGGCCGACCGGCTGCGCGGGCTGGCCGGCGCGGCGGAGCGCAGCTGGGAGGACGTGCTGGACGCCATCGCGCTCGTCCGCCGGCTCGACCACCCCGATCCCGCCGTCCGGCTCAGGGCGGCGTTCTCCCGGCCGGGCACGACGTCCGACCTCCTCGCCGCGCTGCGCGCCGAACCGGACGCGGGCGTCCGGGAGGTGCTGGTGTGGGCACTCGCCGAACGGCCGGACGCCGGCCCCGCGGCGCTCGCCCAGCTGCACGACCCTGACCCGGACCTGCGCTGCCTGATGGTGCGGCTGCTGGCCAAGCTCGGCGACCCGGACGCCGCGCCCGCCCTCGTGCGGCTGCTGGACGACCCCTCGCCGCAGGTGGTCTCGAACGCCGTCCAGGCGCTGGGCCAGCTCGCCGCACCCGCTGCGGCCCCGGGTGTGGTGCGGCTGCTCGGCACCGGGATCGTCCCGGACGCCGACCTGCTCGACGCGCTCGCCGGCATCGGGCGACCCGGCCTGGAACCGCTCGCCGCCGCCCTGGCCTCCCCCGACGCCGCCGTCCGGGCCGTGGCCGCCGAGGCGCTCGGACGGGTCGGAGCCGACTCCGGCGACCCCACCCGGCCGATCGCCCTGCTCCAGCCGCTGCTGGGCGACCCCGAGCCGCCCGTCCGGCTCTCCGCGCTGCTGGCCCTCGGCGAGCTCGGGCCGTCCGCGCGTCGGGCCGTCGGGGCCGCGCTGGCCGACCCGGGCCTCGCGCGCGTCGCGCAGCGGCTGCTTGACCCTCCCGTTACGTGAACCCGTAGCGTCCCCGTCAGCCAATGCAGAGGAGGACGTGATGGACCTGTTGAACTACCTGCGCGAGGACC
>JAXGTK010000071.1:0-12269 GCA_040774965.1 Propionicimonas sp.
AGCTCATGGTGGCGCTGCTCGCCAAGGGCCACTGCCTGCTCGAGGGCGTGCCCGGCGTCGCGAAGACCCTCGCCGTGCGCAGCTTCGCCACGGTGGTCGGCGGGCAGTTCGCCCGCATCCAGTTCACGCCCGACCTGGTGCCCTCCGACATCGTCGGCACCCGGATCTACTCGGCGCGGCAGGAGAAGTTCGACATCGCCCTCGGTCCGGTGTTCGTGAACTTCGTGCTCGCGGACGAGATCAACCGCGCCCCGGCCAAGGTGCAGTCGGCGATGCTGGAGCTGATGGCCGAGCAGCAGGTGTCGATCGGCGGCACCACCTACCCGGTGCCCCAGCCGTTCATCGTGATCGCCACCGAGAACCCGATCGAGTCCGAGGGCGTCTACCCGCTGCCCGAGGCGCAGCGCGACCGCTTCCTGCTCAAGGTGGACGTGCCGTACCCGCGCGGCAACGAGGAGTTCGAGATCCTGCGCCGGATGAGCGTGCGTCCGCCGACCGCCAACCCGGTGCTCGAACCGGACGTCGTGCTGCAACTGCAGGAGCAGGCGTCCAACATCTTCGTGCACAACCTGGTCGCCGAGTACATCGTTCGCCTCGTGCTGGCCACCCGGACCCCGGAGGAGTTCGGCATGCCCGACCTCACCTCGGTGATCCAGGTGGGCTGCAGCCCCCGCGCGACGCTGGGCCTGGTCGCCGCGTCCCGCGCGCTGGCCCTGATCCACGGACGCGACTACGTGCTGCCCACCGACGTCCAGGCCGTGGCCAGGGACGTGATGAGCCACCGCCTCGTGCTCGGCTTCGACGCCGTCGCCGACAACATCACCCCCGCCCAGGTGATCGAGCGGATCGTGGCGATGGTGCCGCCGCCCACGCCGGTGTGGAACAACCAGCAGCGGCAGGCCGCGCACACCCAGCACAGCTACGTTCCGGAAGCGCGTCCCTGAGCGTGACCCTGCAGCCCGGTTTCGCGCCGCCGCCCGAGAACCTCGGCGCGGTGGCCTCGGTGCTGCACGAACCCACCTCGGCCACCATCCCGCTGCACAAGCTGGCTCCCGAGGCCGCGCTGCGCCGGCTGGAGCTCACCGTCGTCCGGCGCCTGGAGGGCTTCCTGCACGGCGACCACCAGGGCCTGCTGCCGGGTCCCGGGTCGGAGGCGAACGACGCCCGCGTCTACGTGCCCGGCCAGGACGACGTCCGCAAGATCGACTGGGCGGTGACCGCGCGCACCCAGACCCCGCACGTCCGGGACACGATCGCCGACCGCGAGCTGGAGATCTGGGCGCTCCTCGACGTCACCCCGTCCATGAACTGGGGGACGGAGGGTGTCACCAAGCGTGACCTCGGCATTGCGGCGATCGCGACCATCGGGTTCCTCAGCCAGAGGATGGGTGACCGGTTCGGCGGGCTGATCATGCGTCCGGACGAGATCCGGCGCTTCCCGGCCCAGTCCGGACGCACCGCGCTGTACGGGCTGCTGCGCAGGATGCTCACCGAGCCGATCGTGTCCGACCACACCACCGGCCCGTACTCGCTCGCCGCGGGCATCCAGCGGATGGCGCGCACCGAGCGGCGCCGCGGCATGCGCCTGGTGGTCTCGGACTTCCTCACGCCGGGGGACTTCGAGCTGGACCCGAACGTCGAGCCCGAGTGGGAACGTCCGATGCGGCAGCTGGCGGTGCGCAACCAGGTGCTCGCCATCGAAGTGGTGGACAGCCACGAGGTGGAGTTCGCCGACGTCGGCGACCTGCTGATCCGCGACCCGGAGACCGACTTCGAACGCTACGTGAACACCTCCGACGACGCGGCCCGCGAACGCATGGACGCGGCCACGGCGGCACAGCGGGAACGGATCCGGGTCGCACTGCGCCGGGCCGGGGCCGCGCACATCCAGTTGCGCACCGACAGAGACTGGGTGCATGACATCGCCCGCTTCGTGCTCGCCTACCGGCGTACGGCCAGCATGCTGCACCAGCCGCCGGCGGGGGTGAGCAAGTGACCTGGCCGCCGTCGTTCCTCGACCCCGAGCGGCTCTGGGTGCTCCTCGTCGTGCCCCTGCTGGTCGCGGGCTACATCTACCTGGTGCTGCGCAAGAAGAAGAGCGGGATGCGCTTCACGAACACGGCGATCCTGTCCCGGGTGGTGCCCAAGCAGTCCCAGTGGCGCCGGCACCTGGCGGTGGCGCTGTCGCTGGCGGCGCTGGTGGCGCTGAGCCTGGCGTGGGCGCGTCCCAACGGCATCGAGATGGTGCCCAGGGAGCGAGCTACCGTTGTGATGGTGATCGACACGTCCCAGTCGATGGCGTCCACGGACGTCCAGCCGACGCGGCTGGACGCGGCCAAGCAGGCGGCGCTCACCTTCGTGAAGGCCCTGCCCGCGCAGTACAACGTGGCCGTGGTGAGCCTGTCCGGGAACCCGGCGGTGATCCTGCCGCCCACCACCGACCGGGTGCAGGCGCAGCAGGCGATCAACAGCCTGAAGCTGGCCGACTCCACGGCGATCGGCGAATCGATCTACACCGCGCTCAGCGCGCTCCAGTTGGCGCCGACGAGCACCGACTCCAGCCCGGCCCCCGGCGCGATCGTGCTGCTCTCGGACGGGCAGAACACCGCGGGACGATCGCCCCAGCAGGCCGCCGCGGAGGCGAAGAAGCAGGACGTGCCCATCTACACGATCGCGTACGGCACCGAGAACGGCTACGTCGACCTCGACGGCGAGCGTGACCGGGTGCCACCGGACAAGGAGCTGCTGTCGACCATCGCGCAGGTCTCCGGCGGGCAGACGTTCTCCGCGGAGAACCTCGACCAGTTGAACAAGGTCTACAACAACATCCGCAGTGAGGTCGGGCAGACCCCGACGAAGAAGGAGACCACCGCGTTGTGGGCGGGCTACGGGCTCGCCTTCGCGGTGGTGGCGGCGCTGGCGGCAGTGTCGCTGGGAGCGAGGTGGCCGTAGCCATGCCCCTGGACTTCATGCGCCCGGAGCGGCTGTGGTGGCTGCTCATGATCCCGCTGCTGGTCGGGCTGTACCTGTTCCTGCTGTGGCGGCGTCGTCGCAAGGCCCGTCCGCACGCGATCACGAACCTCGAACGCGTCCTGCCCAGGCAGCAGTCCTGGAAGCGGCACGTCGCGGTCAGCCTCGCCGTGCTGGCGCTCGCCGCGCTGAACGTGGCGTTCGCCCAGCCGAAGGGCGAGGTGGAGGTGCCGCGGGAGCGGGCGACGATCGTGCTCGCGATCGACGTGTCCCGCTCGATGATCGCCGAGGACGTCCCGCCGAACCGGCTCGCTGCGGCCAAGGCGGCCGCGCAGGACTTCCTCCAGATGCTGCCGACCGGCTTCAACGTGGCGCTGGTCAGCTTCGCCGGCACCGCGGCCGTGGTGGTGCCGCCGACGACCGACCGCGGAGTCGTGGCGGCGTCCATCGAGAACCTGCAGGTGGCTCCGTCCACGGCGATCGGCGAAGGCATCTACTCCTCGCTGGACGCGATGGCGCAGGCACCGCCCGACCCGAACGACCCCGAGAGCACCGCGCCCGGTGCCATCGTCCTGCTCAGTGACGGCTACACGAACGTGGGCCGCCCCTCCGACCAGGCCGCACAGGAGTCGAAGAAGGAGGGCATCCCCATCTACACGATCGCCTACGGCACCGACAGCGGCTACGTCGAGAACGACGGACGCCGCGAGCCCGTACCGGTCAACCCGGCCGAGCTGAACCAGATCTCGCGGATCTCCGGGGGCAAGGCGTTCACCGCGGGCTCGGAGGACGAGCTGAAGCAGGTGTACTCCTCGATCGCGCACCAGGTGGGCTACATGAAGGTCGACCAGGAGGTCACCGAGGCCTACGCCGGCTACGCCCTCGGCTTCGCGATCCTCGCCGGCATCGCGGTCATCTCCCTGGCCGCCCGCTGGCCGTAGCCACTTCCTGCGCCGAACGCCTCCGTTCCGGTCGAACGCCTCCACCTGAGCAGGGGCGCTCGACCGGAACGGAGGCGTTCGGCGTCAGGGGCGGGTGCCGAAGATGGCGGTGCCGATCCGGACGACGGTGGCGCCGTGCGCGATCGCCAGCTCGAAGTCGCCGGACATGCCCATCGAGAGCTCGTCCCACGACTGGCCGGGCAGGGACGCGTCCCGCAGGCGCCGCTGGACGTCGACGACGCGGGTGAAGCAGGCGGCGACCTGCGCGGGGTCCCGGGACGGGAGCGCCAGCGTCATCAGGCCCCGGACGCGGAGCGCGCTGAACGCGACCAGCTCGCGGGCGAAGCCGGGTACCTCCTCGGGCGGCAGGCCGAATTTGGAGTCCTCGCCGGAGGAGTTCACCTGCACGAGCACGTCCAGCTGACGCCCGTCCACCTGCAGCCGGCGGTCGAGTTCCGCCGCCAGGCCGAGCGAGTCGAGCCCCTGGAACTCGGTCGCGAACCGCGTCACGAGCTTCGCCTTGTTCGACTGCAGGTGGCCGATCATCACCCACTCCAGCCCGGGCACCGCGGCGAGTTCGAGGGCCTTGGCGTACACCTCCTGCGCCTTGTTCTCGCCGAACCGCAGGCAACCGGCGGCACGGGCGGCCAGGATGTCGGACGCGGGCCGGGTCTTGCTCACCGGCAGCAGCCGCACCGACCCGGACGGGCGTCCGGCGGCCGCGCAGGCCGCGTCGATCCGCGCCCGGACGGCGGTCAGGTTCGCGGCGATCGGGTGCACGACTCCTAGCTTGGCACGAGACAGGCGTCCGGCTTTACACGAGACCCGCCCGCGGACTGGTACGCGTGAGGCTCGTGGGGCAGAATGGTCGCATCCCCCGCGGGGCTGAGGTGGCTGGGGAAGGCACATCTCAGCGATTGGGGGACCGATGTCCGGCACGCGCGGGATCATCCAGATCCACTCCGCGCCATCTGCGCTGCGCCCGCACCTGGAGTGGGCGGTCGGCGCAGTCTTCGGCGCACCCGTCGAGTTCAGCTGGGCCAACCAGCCCGCCGAGCCGCGCAGCCTGCGCGCGGACTTCCCCTGGCACGGCCGGGTCGGCACGGGCGCCCAGCTGGCCAGCGCCCTGCGCGCGTGCGAACGGGCCCGCTTCGAGGTCACCGAGGAGCCGTCCGCCGGCCAGGAGGGCATGCGCTGGGCCTACACGCCCCGGCTGGGCATCTTCGCGGCCGCCATCGGCGTGCACGGCGACATCATGGTCCACGAGGACCGGCTCAAGCAGGCCATCCTCGCCGACGCGCTCGGACGCCAGCCGCTGGGCGAGGGCGTCGCCCAGCTCCTCGGGGTCGCGTGGGACGCCGAACTGGAGGCGTTCCGCCAGGCCGGCGACGGTGCGCCCGTCCGCTGGCTCCACCAGGTCGGCTGACCGCGCGGACGCGCCCGAACGCCGGGAGCGTCCCGAACGGGCTCAGAACGTGGCGTTCTGGTTGGTGACCGCGATCGCCACGTTGTGGCCGCCGAAGCCGAAGGAGTTGTTCAGCGCCGCGAGGTCACCCGCGGGCAACGGACGCGACGCCTTCGCCGCCACGTCGATGTCCAGGCCGTCCTCGGGGTTGTCGAGGTTGATCGTCGGCGGCACCATCCGGTCCCGGAGCGCCATCAGGGTGGCCAGCGTCTCCAGGGCGCCCGCGCCCCCGAGCAGGTGGCCGGTCATCGACTTGGTCGAGGTGACCACGACGTTGTCGGCCGCGTCGCCGAGGGCGGAGCGGATCGAGTGGGCCTCGGTCATGTCGCCCGCCGGGGTGGACGTGCCGTGCGCGTTCACGTGCCGGATGTCGGACGCGGAGAGCCCCGAGTCCGCCAGGGCCATCAGCATCGCCCGCGACTGGCCCTCGCCGGACGGGTCGGGCTGCACCATGTCGTAGCTGTCGGCAGTGATGCCGGCGCCCGCGATGGTGCCGTAGATCTTCGCCCCGCGCGCCCTGGCGTGCTCGAGGGTCTCGATCACCATGATCGCCGAGCCCTCGCCCATCACGAAGCCGTCGCGGTCGGCGTCCCACGGACGCGAGGCCCGCTCGGGCTCGTCGTTGCGGCGGCTCAGCGCCTGCATCTGGCCGAACGCGGCCAGCGGCAGCGGATGGATCGTGGCCTCGGTGCCGCCGACGACGGCGATGTCGGTCCGGCCCAGCCGGAGCAGGTCGAGGCCCAGCGAGATCGCCTCGTTCGAGGACGCGCACGCCGACACCGGGGTGTGCACGCCGGCCTTCGCGTGCACGGCGAGGCCGACGTTCGCCGCCGGCGCGTTGGCCATCAGCATCGGGATCGTGAACGGGCTCACCCGGCGGTAGCCCTTGTCGCGCTGCGCGTCCCAGTTGTTCAGCAGCGAGTGCAGGCCGCCGATGCCGCTGGCGACGGACACGCTCAGCCGGTGCGGGTCGACCGAGGGGTCGCCCTCCCAGTCGAAGCCGGCGTCCGTCCAGGCCTGCTGGGCGGCGATCAGGGCGAGCTGCGTCGAGCGGTCGAGGCGCCGGGCCTTGACCCGTTCGATCGCCTCGGACGGGTCGACCTTCACGTAGGCGGCGATCTTCACCGGGAGCTCTTCGGCCCATTCCTCGGTGATGGCGCTGACGCCGGACGTACCGGACAGCATGCCGGCCCAGGTGGACGCGACATCACCGCCGAGCGGGGTGGTGGCGCCGATGCCGGTGATCACGATCTCGGTCATGAGACTCCAACGTTGGTGGGTATGAGGTGAAGCTGGTGGCCCGCCCGTCGGGCCTGTCGGTACCCGTGCGGGGTGTCGACAGGCCCGGACGGCGGGTCGGTGGCCCGTCAGCGGGTCAGCTGTGCGCCTCGATGTAGGCGACGGCGTCGCCGACGGTCTTGAGGTTCTTGGACTCCTCGTCGGGGATGGTGACGCCGAACTTCTCCTCGCAGCCGACGAGGATCTCGACCATCGCGAGGCTGTCCACGTCCAGGTCGTCGACGAAGGACTTGTCCAGCTGCACATCGTCGACCGGCACGCCGGCGACGTCGTTGACGAGTTCGGCGAGCTGGGCCCGGATCTCTTCGGTGGTAGCCATTGGGTTCTCCTAACTAGGTGGGTCTTGCTGTTCCGGAACGGGTCCGGGGGATTCAGGGGAGGGTGATCACCTGGCCGGCGTAGACCAGGCCCGCGCCGAAGCCGATGATCAGGGCGGTCTGGCCGCTGCGGGCCTCGCCGCTGGCGAGCAGCGCGTCCATCGCCATCGGGATGGTGGCGGCCGAGTTGTTGCCGAGGTGGCGGATCGTGCGGGCGACGACGACGCCCTCGGGCAGCTTCAGGTAGCGCAGGAGCGTGTCGGTGATCCGGTCGTTGGCCTGGTGCGGGATGAACACGTCGAGCTGGTCCGGGGTGATCCCGGCCTCGTCGAGGCACTTCTTCGCCGCCTGCGCGATGAAGCTGGTCGCCCACTTGAACACGGCGCGCCCGTCCATGCCGAGCATCGGCCAGGTGCCGTCGGCGACGGCGTCCTGCCAGTTCTTGGTCTGCCAGATCGCGCTGTTCTGGCTGCCGTCGGAGCCCCACACCACCGGACCGATGCCGTTGGTCTCGCTCGGCCCGACGATCACCGCGCCGGCGCCGTCGCCGAACAGGAAGGCGGTGCCGCGGTCGGTCACGTCGGTGATCTCGCTGATCGTCTCGCCGGCGATGACCAGGACGTGGCGGGCCTGGCCGTTGCGAACCATGCCCTCCGCCTGCGCGAGTCCGTAGCTGAACCCGGCGCACGCGGCGGAGATGTCATAGGCGGCGGCATCAGGGATGCCGAGCTCGTCGGCCAGCTTGGGCGCCAGCGCGGGGGTCTGGTGGTAGTGCGAGATCGTGGACAGGATCAGCGCGTCGATCTGGTCCACGGAGATGCCGGACCGTTCGATCGCCTTCCGGGCCGCCTCGAGGGAGAGGGTCTCGATGGACTCGTCCTCGGTGATCCAGCGGCGCTCCTTGATCCCGGTGCGCTGCGTGATCCACTCGTCGCTGGAGTCGATGTACTGCAGCAGGTACTCGTTGGGGATCACCCGGGACGGGGTGGCCGAACCGACGCTGTAGATGCGGGCGAACTTCGGCCCGGTGCTTGCCTTGATCTCGGTCATGTTCTCCTGCTTCAGTGCTCGACGGGCTCGCCGTGCCTGGCCACGAACTCGTGCGCGGCCGGAATCTGGTCGGGGGTGTTCAGGCTGAACAGCTCGACACCCTTGAGGTTGCGCTTCGCGATGCCGGTGAGGGTTCCGGCGGGAGGCAGTTCCAGCAGGCCGGTGATGCCGAGGTCGGCCATCGTCTGCAGGCACAGGTCCCAGCGCACCGGGTTGGCGACCTGCCTCACCAGCCGGCCCAGGTACTCCTCGCCCGAGTGCACGATCTGGCCGTCGGCGTTCGACAGCAGGCGGGTGCGCGGGTCGTGGGTGGTGATCGCACGGGCCAGCCGGGAGAGGTGCTCGACCGCGGGCTCCATGTGCACGGTGTGGAAGGCGCCGGCGACGCTCAGCTGGATCAGCCGTGCCCGCGCGGGCGGGGCGGCCTGCAGGTCGGCGAGCTGCTCGACGGTGCCGGCGGCGACGATCTGGCCGGAGCCGTTGTTGTTGGCGGCGGTGAGGCCGGCGGCCCCGATCGCGGCGAGCACCTCGGCGGCGTCCCCGCCGACGACGGCCATCATCGAGGTCGGCCGGACGGCGCTGGCGGCGGCCATCTGGTGGCCGCGCTCGCGGACGAAGACCATGGCCTGCTCCGCGGAGAGGACCCCGACCGCGGCGGCGGCGGTGATCTCGCCCACGCTGTGGCCGGCGACGACGGCGGTCTGCCGGAACGCGTCCGCGGGGTGCGGGAACAGCTCGAGTGCGGTGAGCAGGCCCGCGGCGACCAGCAGGGGCTGGGCGATCGCGGTGTCCCTGATCGTCTCCGCGTCGGCGTTGGTGCCGTAGTGCGCGAGGTCGAGGCCGGTCACCGCGCCGAGCCAGTTCAGGCGATCGGCGAAGGTGGTCTCGGCGAGCCACGGGGAGAGGAATCCGGGGGCCTGGGCGCCCTGCCCGGGCGCGACGATTGCGAGCACGGGTCCACTCTGTCGAATCCGGGACGCGGCGCCGGGGTGTTCCGCGACGAATTTCCGGCGGGCGACTTTGTGGGAAATCTACAAAGACATGCCGGGGAGGCGCCGTGATTCTTGGAGCTTCGTTGTTCGATTCAGCGTTCTGGTGGTCATTCCGCGCGGGACGGCCGTCCTTCCACGGCGAGGGGCCGACCGCGTCCGTGGGCGGTGAGCGAGCGAACGGCCCGGAGTCAGTCGAGCAGCCGGCCGAGCGTCAGCGCCAGCCGCAGCGCGTACCCGCCGCGGGGGTCGAGCGGGGAGTAGCCGGTGAGTTCGTGGATGCGGCGCAGGCGGTAGCGGACGGTGTTGGGGTGCACGTACTGCGCGCGGGCGGTGGCCTCGATCGAGCCCCCCGACTCGAAGAACGCCGCGAGGGTGTCGGCCAGGTCGCGCCCGGCCTCGACGATCGGCTGGTAGAGGTCGTTCGCCAGGGTCCGTCGGGCGTGCCCGTCGCCGGAGAGGGCGCGTTCGGGCAGCAGGTCTTCCGCGGCGACCGGACGGGGCGCGTCCGGCCAGGCCCGGGCGGCGCGCATGCCCGAGAGGGCGGCGCGGGCGCTGCGGGCGGCCTCGGCCAGGTCGGCGACGATCGGGCCGATCACGACCTGGCCCTCGCCGAACTCCCCGGTGAAGTCGGCCACCTGCCGGACGAGCGCGTCGCGGCCGGCCAGCCGGCCGCCCACGACCAGGACGAGGCGATCGCCCTGCGGGGCCGCCAGCAGGTCCAGCGAGTGCCGGGCGGCGAGCTGGCGGATCGTCTCGACGGCGCGTCCCGGGTCGGACGGCGCGGCGCCGATCACCACGGCGATCGCCGGCGGGGACGCCCAGCCGAGCGTCGAGGCGCGGGACACGACGGACTCGTCCGCCTCGCCGCGGATCACCGCGTCCACCACCAGGGCCTCGAGGCGGGCGTCCCACGCGCCGCGCGCCTCGGCCGCGCGGGCGTAGATCTGGGCGGACGCGAAGGCGATCTCGCGGGAGTAGCGCAGGATCGCGATCCGCAGCGGGAGTTGCTCGTCCTCGGGCAGTGTGGCGATCCGGTGCTCGACGGTCTCGATCGTGGTGCGGACGAGGTCGACGGTCTGGTTGAGCGAGATCCGCCGGGTCAGCGCGCGCGGGGCGGCGTCGAAGACCGAGCCGGGATCGACGTCCTCACCGCCCGCGGCGAACCAGCGGACGAACCCGTCGATGCCGGAACGGGCGACGAGCGTGATCCACGAGCGGTGGTCGGCGTCGAGCTCGGAGAACCAGGGGTGCTCGTCGGCGATCCGCGCCAGCGCGTCCGTGGTGAGGCCGGCCGCCAGCGCGGCCAGTTGCCGGGAGATCTCGGTGCGGGCCGTGCGCGACGGCCACCAGGACTGGTCGGCGCCGGTGCTCTGCCCCATGGCGGCATCCTAGGCTGTGCCGGTGACGTCCACCGACCCGGTCGCGGCCCTGCGCGAGATCGCGTACCTGATGGAGCGCGTGCAGGCCGACGGCCACCGGGTGCGCGCGTTCCGGGTGGCCGCGGACGTCGTCGAGGCGCTGTCCCCGGACGAGTTCGGGCAGCGGGCCGCGTCCGGCACGTGGCGGGAGCTGCCCGGGGTGGGGGACACGACCGCTGCCGTGGTGGCACAGGCGGTCGCCGGCCGCGTGCCCGACCGGCTCGCGAAGCTCCGCGGCGAGGCGCGACCGCTGGCCGCCGGAGGGGAGGACCTGCACGCGGCCCTGCGCGGCGACCTGCACACCCACACCGACGCGTCGGACGGCACCGCTTCGACGGAGCGCTCGCGCGAAGCCGCGACCGCGCTCGGCTACGAGTACCTGGCCATCACCGACCACTCGCCGCGGCTCAGCATCGCCAACGGGTTGAGTGCCGAGCGGCTGGCCGGCCAGCTCGACCGGCTGGCCGTCCTGAACCGGTCCGGCGGGTGCCGCCTGCTCCCGGGCATCGAGGTGGACATCCTCACCGACGGCCGGCTCGACCAGGTGCCCGCGCTGCTCGACCGGCTGGACGTCGTGGTCTCCAGCGTGCACTCGGAGCTCCGGATGCCCTTCGAGCAGATGACCCGCCGCATGGTGGCGGCGATCGCCAACCCGTACACGAACATCCTCGGCCACTGCACCGGGCGCCTGGTCACGGGCGGGCGCGGGACGCGGCCGCAGAGCACCTTCGACGCCGAGGTGGTGTTCGAGGCCTGTCGCCGGTTCGGGGTGGCGGTCGAGATCAACTCCCGTCCGGAGCGCGCCGACCCACCCGACGATCTGCTGGCCCTGGCGGTCGAGACCGGGTGCGTGTTCGCGATCGACTCCGACGCCCACGCGCCCGGCCAGCTCGACTTCCCGGCGTACGGTGCGGCCCGGGCGGTCGCCGCGGGCATCCCCGCCGAACGGGTCGTGAACACCTGGCCCACCGCAGAACTGCTCGCCTGGACCCACGCCCGCCGCTGAATGTGGGCACCGGCTGGCGTCCCTCCCGCGGGGGCCGGGTAAGGTCTGCAATGCGCAACGATCTTGTGCGGCTAACCGTCCGAAAGGCACCAACAGTGGCAGCTCGCGACTCCGTCGGCCCGATCCTGAACGGCCTCCCGACCAACCTTCCCGACATCGACTCCGACGAGACCGCGGAATGGCTCGAGTCGCTGGACATGATGATCGACGGGGACGGCCGGAACCGGGCCCGCTACATCATGCTGCGCCTTCTGGAACGTGCCCGTGACCAGCACCTGGGGCTGCCGTCGCTGACCGCCACCGACTACGTCAACACGATTCCGGCCGAGCAGGAGCCGTGGTACCCCGGCGATGTCGACCTCGAACGCAAGTTCCGCCGGCTGCTCCGCTGGAACGCCGCCATCATGGTGCACCGCGCCCAGCGCCCCGGCGTCGGCGTCGGCGGGCACATCTCGTCCTACGCCTCCTCCGCGACGCTGTACGAGGCGGGTTTCAACCACTTCTTCCGCGGCAAGGACCACCCCGGTGGCGGCGACCAGGTGTTCTTCCAGGGGCACGCCAGCCCCGGCATGTACGCCCGCGCGTTCCTCGAGGGCCGCCTCGACGAGAACGACCTGAACGGCTTCCGGCAGGAGAAGAGCCACATCGTCGACGGACGCATCCGCGCCCTGCCGTCCTACCCGCACCCGCGCCAGATGCCGGACTTCTGGGAGTTCCCGACCGTGTCGATGGGCCTGGGCCCGATCGCGGCCATCTACCAGGCGCAGTTCAACAAGTACCTCCACAACCGCGGGCTGAAGGACACCAGCCA
>JAXGTK010000072.1:0-12260 GCA_040774965.1 Propionicimonas sp.
CCCAAGCTGACAGTGCGGGTTCGATTCCCGTCATCCGCTCCATGTGAAAGGCCTTGTCAGAGGCACCTTCGAGGTCCAGCAAACACCGCTCTCGCCGACCGTGTTACCCGAAATCGTTGCTTGGTGCACAGCGAGGGCCACCCTCCTGCACCGAACGCCAGCCTGTGAGGCTGGCGTTCGAGCAGCTTGGGTGGCCCTCGCCGTTCGTGGGCCTCCGGCACGTCCATCATCTGCGGCGCCGAGGCTGACGCGCCCGAGCGTCCCGCGCGTCCGGCTGTCGGACGGCGAAGCCCGACCCTTGCCGCGGTGTCGGCGCGGGCCCATCCTTGAAGGGTGGAGGACAGCGTTGAAGCAAAGGTTGTGGACGAGGTCGTCGCGCGGCTGGCCCTGATGTTCCCCGGTGTCGACCGGGAGACGATTGTCACCCGCGTCCAGGCCGGGCTGAGCGCGTTCAATTCCGCCCCGATCCGTGACTACCTGCCGGTGCTGGTGGAGCGCCGGGTGGCCGCCCGGCTGCGGGCAGAAGGCCAGGTCACCATCGGGCTCGCCCCCACCGCCTGAGTGGCCGTCGAATTCGGTGGCCGCGCCCGGGTCGGCCCGGTCAGGGTCGGCTGGGCCGCGCCCCGGAACATCGAGCCGGGCGCCTGGCTCGGCCCCGCCGACGCCCGCCGCGCAGCAGGGTTCGCCGCCGGTCGGCGACGGGAGTTCCTGACCGGCCGTGCGCTGGTCGGCCAACTCCTGGCCGCCGGGTTCGGAGAGGCCGGACGCCCGGACACCGCGCCCTGCCCGCGCTGCGGCGGCGACCACGGGCCCGTCCTCGTCCGGGGTGTTCCTGCGATCGCCAGTGTGGCCTACACCGACGGGTTCGTCGTCGCGGCCGTGGCCGCGGACGCACACGCCCTACGGCTGGGGGTGGACGCGGAAGCCGCGTCGGTCGACCCCGTCCGGGACGCGGACCTGGGCCGCCTGCTCGGAGTCGGCCCGGACCAGGCGTTGCGCCGCTGGACCCGGGTGGAGGCCGTGCTCAAGGCCTCGGGCGGCGGGTTGCGCACCGATCCGGGCCTGGTCCGGGTCGCTGCCGGTACCGCCCGGGTGGGCAGCGCCCCCGAGGCCTACCGGCTGGAGCCGGTCGCCGGGCCGCCCGGCCTGGAGATCAGCGTGGCCTGGCTGCCGCCCGCCGGCTGAGCAGGCCGGGGCTCAGGCGTCCTTGCGCCGGTGGGGGAGCTTCGGCAGCGCGGGCTCCTCGAGCCATTCGACGAACAGCCCGCCGAGCCGCCACCCGGCGACCTGTTCGGCGAGGGCGATGAAGTCCGCCGTGGAGGCCGTCGCCCCTTCGCGCGTCGCCGTCCACGACCGGAGGATCCGGAAGAAGGCATCGTCCCCCACCACCCGGCGCAGCGCGTGCAGAGTGAGCGCCCCACGCTTGTACACCCGGTCGTCGAACATCAGGTCGGGCCCGGGATCCCCGAGCACGAGGTCCTGCGGCAGCCCGTGCAGCAACTCCCAGTGCTTCTTCGCCTGGTGGTGCGCGGACGGCCCACCCGACTCCTCCGACCACAACCACTCCGAGTAACAGGCGAAGCCCTCGTTGAGCCAGATGTCGCGCCACGTCTCCAGGCCCACGCTGTTGCCGAACCACTGGTGGGCGAGCTCGTGGGCGACCAGCCGCTCGGAGTCCCAGCTGCCGTCGGTGAAGTTGGAGCCGAACACGGCCATGCCCTGCCCCTCGAGCGGGATCTCCAGGACGTCCGGCGTGACCACCATGTCGTAGCGACCGAGCGGGTACGGGCCGAAGCAGCGCTCGAACAGCGCCAGCATCCGCGGGAGGTTCGAGGCGGTCGCGGCCACCGGCATGCGCAGGGCGGACGGGTAGTGCACCGCGCCCGGCACGCTGCCCAACGGCACCGGGTCGGTGCGGTAGCGGCCGATGTGCACCGCGACCAGGTAGGTGGCGGTCGGGATGTCCTCGGTGTAGGTCCAGGTGGTCCGCCCCGCGGCGGTCGAACGTTCGACGAGCTGCCCCGGCGCGACCACGGTGTACGCCTCCTCCGTGGTCAGCGAGACCCGGTACCTCGCCTTGTCCCCGACCCGGTCGTTGCACGGGAACCAGGTCGGCGCCCCGACCGGCTGGGACGCCACCAGCACGCCGTCCTCGAGTTCCTCCCAGCCGACCCGTCCCCAGCGCGAGCTGCGCGGTGCCGGCGATCCCGAGTACTGCACGCTCACCTCGAACCGCTGCCCGGCCTCGATCCGGGCGGTCGGCCGGACGGTGAGCCGACGCTGCGTGTGCTGGAAACGCGTGCGCTTGTCGCCGTCCACCCGGACGCGGGACGCCGCGAGGCCGGCCAGGTCGAGGTGGAAGCTGTCCAGCGGCTCGAGGGCCTCGGCGGTGATCACCGCTACGCCGTCGAGGCGGTTGGTGGCCACCTTGTAGCGCACGTCCAGCCGGTACTCCAGGACGTGGTAGGACGGGTCGCCGTGCTCCGGCGCGTACGGGTCGACCGTCACGAATCCGCCTGGTAGGTGCGCACCTTGACCGCTCGCCACGGGCCGATCGGGTTCCCGCTCCAGCGGCTTCCGGTAGGCACGGTCTCGCCGCGCATCACCAGCGAGGCGGGGCCGATGGTCGCATGCGCACCGATCGTGGCTCCGGGCAGGACGATGCTGTGCGGCCCGAGCGTGCCGCCGCGTTCGATCTGCACCGCGTCCATGCTCATGATTCGATCATGGAACAGGTGGGTCTGCACAACGCAGCCACGATTCACGGTCGCCCCGTCGCCCAGCGTGACCAGGTCGGGCTCGGGCAGCCAGTACGTCTCGCACCACACGCCCCGCCCGATCCTCGCGCCGAGGCTGCGCAGCCACACCGCGAGCGCGGGCGTGCCGGTGCTCGGGTTCGCGAACCAGGGCCCCGCGACCATCTCGGTGAAGGTGTCGGCCACCTCGGTGCGCCACACGAAGCTCGACCACAGCGGCTGCTCGCCGGCCCGGATCGGCCCCACGACCAGCCACTTCACCACTGTGGTGAGCACGGCCGCCGCGAGTCCTGCGGCGATCATGACCAGCCCGGAGAGCGCCAGCGTCCAGCCCACCCCCAGCGCCTCGACCAGCCGCGCGAGGGTGAGCAGGACGCCCAGCCCGATCGCGCAGGTGGCGATCACCGCGAACAGCCGGCAGGCCTCCCAGAGGCCGCGGGCCCACTGCAGGCCGGTGCTCGGGTGGTAGGTGCGTTCGAGGTCGCCGCCGACCACGATCCGGCGCAGCCGCACGGGTGGTGAACCGAGCCAGGACGACCCCGGCTTGGCCTTCGCCGGGGCCACGGACAGGACGGCCACCAGGCCGTCGCGGGGCACGACGTGGCCGGCGCCGGCCGTCCCGGAGTTGCCGAGGAAGGCGCGGCGCCCGATCGTCACCCGGCCCAGGCGCAGCCAGCCGTTGCGCAGGTCGTAGGACGCCACCATGGTGTCGTCGGCGAGGAAGGCGCCGTCCTCGATCCTGGTCAGCGAGGGGAACAGGACGACTGTGGACGCCTCGACCTGGCGGCCTACCTGCGCGCCCAGCAGCCGCAGCCACACCGGGGTGGCCAGGCTCGCGTACAGCGGGAACAGCTGGGTGCGCGCCTGGTCGAGCAGTCGCTCGGTGCTCCACGCCTGCCAGCCGATCCGGCTGCGGACGGGGTAGGTGCCCGGCTCGAGCCCGATGGCCAGCAGCCGCACGAGCACGACGACCGACACCGCCAGCACCAGGCCGGCCACCAGGGTGCCCGCCGGCAGCCAGGGCACGATGCGCGCCGCGGCGGACACCACGTCCGGCGCGCCCCGGGCCGCCAGCACCACCACGAGGGCCCCGGCGGAGAACGCGAGCACCGGCAGCAGGCCCAGCACCGTGGAGGAGGCCGCGTAGGCCGCCAGCCAGATCGGCGCCGCCGGGGGCCGGGCGCCCGGCCAGTCCTCGCTGGGCTCCCCGGCCCGTGCCGCCGGCGAGCCGGCCCACAGCTGGCCCTTCCGCACCCGGCCGAAGACGGCCGAACCGGGGGCGACCTCGGCGTCCGGGTCGATCCGGGCGCCGGGGGCGAGGGTGCTGCGGGCGCCGATGCTGGCGCGGGCGCCGATCCGGATGCCGCCGATCCGCAGCGTCTCGCCGTCGATCCAGTAGCCGGCGAGGTCGACCTCCGGCTCGATGGCGGCGCCGTCGCCCACCCGGAGCATGCCGGTCACCGGCGGGAGGGTGTGCAGGTCGACGTCCCGGCCGATCCGCGCGCCGAGGATCCGTGCGTACCAGGACACCCAGGGCGCGCCGGCCAGCCCGACGGGGTCCACCTGGTGCGCGACCTGCTCGGCGAGCCACAGCCTCAGGTGGGTACGTCCGCCGCGCTTGTAGTCGCCCGGTCTCACCCCGGCCAGCAGAGCCCGGGCGCTGGCGGCGGCGATCAGCATCCGGCCGAACGGGACGGCGAACAGCAGCAGGCCGAGCAGGACCAGCCAGCCGTCCACGTCGGGCAGGAAGCCGTAGCCCGCCGGATCGACCGCCCGCAGGAGCCAGCTCGCGGTGAGCAGGTAGACCAGCCAGCGGGCCCCGGAGAAGATGAACAGCGGGACGCTCAGGAGCGTCTGGGCCCAGCGGGTGGCGAGCGGGGTCGCCCTGGCCTTGCTGAACGACTCCCGCCAGGGCGTGTCGACCGCGGTCTCCGCGACGGCGGTCGCCATGGCGGCGAGCCGCGGGTGGTCGTACACGTCGGCGACGCTGAACTCGGGCGCCCGCACGCGGATCCGGGACACCAGCTGGGCCGCGGTCAGTGAACCGCCACCCAGCTCGAAGAAGTCGGACTGCCGCTCGAGCACCGGCGTGCCGAGCACGGCCACCCACTCCTTCGCCAGCCAGGCCTCGTCCGGCGAGAACAGGGTCAGCGCCTCGGTGATCTCCTCCGTGACCTCCGGCAGGGGCCACGGCAGGGCGTCCCGGTCCACCTTGCCGGACGTGCGGACGGGCAGCTCGTCGACCGGCGCGAGGACCGGGATCAGCGGGGCGGGCAGCCGCTCGGCCAGACGGGCCCGGGCGTCCGTCCGGCGGAACCCCGCGGCCGCCACCAGGTACCCGACGAGGATCGGCACCCCGGCCTCGGTGCGGCGGACGGCCACGGCGGCGGCCTCCACCCCGGGCAGGGCGGACAGCGCCGCCTCGACCTCGCCGAGCTCGATCCGGCGTCCGCCCACCTTCACCTGGTCGTCGGCGCGGCCGTGGAAGGACAGTCCGTCCGCCCCCAGCGCGACCAGGTCACCGGAGCGGTACGCCCGGGCCCAGCGCAGCGACGGCAGCGGCGCGTACTTCTCCGCGTCCCGGGCGGCGTCCAGGTAGCGGGCGAGACCGACCCCGCCGATCACCAGCTCTCCCACCGTGCCCGGGGCGACCGGTTCGCCGGCCGGGTCGACGACGGCGACCGCCCAGCCGGCCAGGGGCAGGCCGATGCCGACGTGCGGTCCGCCGTCCAGCAGTGATGCGGTCGCGACCACCGTCGCCTCGGTCGGCCCGTAGGTGTTCCACACCTCACGCCCCTCGCCGACCAGTCGTGCGGCGAGCTCGGGCGGGCACGCCTCGCCACCGAAGATGAGCAGCCGCACCTGCTCGAGGGCCTCCACCGGCCACAACGCGGCCAGCGTCGGCACGGTCGAGACCACGGTGATCCGGTGCCGGACCAGCCAGCCCCCGAGGTCGGCGCCGCTGCGCACGACCGATCGGGGGGCCGGCACCAGGCAGGCGCCGTGCCGCCAGGCCAGCCACATCTCCTCGCACGAGGCGTCGAACGCGACCGAGAGCCCGGCCAGCACCCGGTCCGCCGGCCCGAGCGGCGCGTCGGCGAGGAACAGCCCGGCCTCGGCGTCCACGAACGCGGCGGCCGCGCGGTGCGACACCGCGACCCCCTTGGGCACGCCCGTGGAGCCCGAGGTGAAGATGATCCATGCGTCGTCGCCGCCGGGTTCGGCCGGCCCGTCCGCCGGTGTGCCGGACGCCCGTCGGGGCGCGTACCCGTCGACGGTGAGGACGCCGGCCACGTCGGCCTCGGCGAAGACCAGTTCGGCGCGTTCGGGCGGGTCGTCGGCATCGACCGGGACGTAGGCGGCCCCCGCCGCGAGCACGGAGAGGATCGCGACGTACAACTCCCGGGAACCGGACGGCAGCCGCACCCCCACCCGGTCGCCGCGCGCGACACCGTGCCCGGCCAGGGTCGCCGCGACCTGCTCGATCGTGGCCATCAACTCTGTGTAGGTGAGGACGCCGGACGGGTCCTCGATCGCCGCCGAGTCGGGATGCTCCGTCGCGGTCGCGCGGAGGATGTCGAGCAGGGTGCGGGGCGGCGGAGCCTCCCGCGTCCTGTCGATCACGGACTCCGGCGATGCATCGGCTGGGGGCGGCGGGTCCGCATCCGGGCTCACGTGTCTGACGCTAGGCCACCGCCGGAGCGGACCGGTCACGTCTTGCCTCGCGGCTGCGGGAGGACGCCGGGTGGCGCCTCCCGCAGCCGTTCGGGCGGCTGCCCGTTCAGCGCAGCCGCAGGGTGACGGTGGCGGTCGCGCTCGGACTGTCGAGCTTCGTCAGGTCGATGGCGAGGATCTCGCCGTCGTCCTGGGTGCCGTTGGGCTGGATCTTCTCCTCCAGCGTGAACGGCGCCGTGTCGCCGGTGACGCCGTCGATGCCGAAGTCGGAGTCGTTGGCGACGAGGAGCGTGCGGCCGTGGTTGACCAGGGCGAGGCCCTCGACCTTGTCGTGGCCGTAGAAGGAGCCCTGCGGGTTCAGCCCGGTGAGGAAGGAGCCCAGGTCGAGCGTGAGCGACTTGGCCACCGGGGTGATTCCCACCCCGGCCAGGATCGTGGTCGCCTCGGCCGTGGTCTTCTTCGAGGTCAGCGACTCCAGCGAGACGCCGCCCACGGTCAGTCCCAGATCTGCGTCGTAGGTTGCGCCCGCGACCGTGGCGGCCGGCCCGATGTCGGTCGCGCCGGAGATGTCGACGGTGTAGAGCTTCTTGTAGGCGTTCGGCTCGAAGTTCCCGTCGCGCTCGATGACCAGGAAGGTGGTGTTGCTCAGCGCGGTGATCTCACTGGCCGCGGTGCCGTTGGCGTCCGGGTCGTCGAGCAGGTACGGGTACTCGTGAACGGCCCGGGTCCGCAGGTCGATGGTCACGATCCGGGTGAGCGGGTTCTTCTTCGGCTTGCTGGAATCGGCCTGGTCGAGGGCGGACTGCATGATGCCGACCAGGGTCTTGCCGTCCGGGGTGATGGTGAGCCCCTCCATGCCACGGTTGACGGTGCGGTGGGCGAGTTCGGCCGGCAGCGTCCCCGATTGCGGCGAGAGCCGCTCGATCTCGCGTCCGTTGCGGTCGAAGTGGACGACGAACGGCCCGTACTCGTCGGAGACCCAGAAGGTGCCGTCCTTCATCGCGACCAGGCCCTCGCTGTCGATGCCGTACGGCGACGGCGACAGGACGTTGCCGGCCAGGTCGGTGATCGTCTCGCCCGTGGACGCCTCGGTGTTGACCAGGCCGTTCATCAGGTGGCCGTCGGCGGCGCGGAGCCTGATCGTGCGGAGCAGGACGGCCCTGCCGTTGACCAGCCTGAACTCCCCGATCGAGGGGGTGAAGTCGGGCAGCGGCTCGATCTTGGTGTCGTCCGGGCCGTCGACGTTGGGCCCGCGGTCGGTCAGGCCGTAGACGATCCGGTCGTTGCCCGGCTTCACGGCGATCGCCGAACCGAACGCACTGCCGCCGATGGTCACGCCGTCGATGGTCGCCAGGGGCTTGATGTTCTCGGTGTAGAGCCGGACCGCCGCGTTGGTGGTGTAGCTGAAGGAGTCGGTGCCGTTGGCGCCGGCGGCCGGGGTGTAGGTGAAGCCCCCGTACGCGCCGAGGTCGAGGGTGCCCTGCGCCGGATCGGTGTGGTCGACGATCTGGGCGAAGGCGGGACGGTCGTTGGCCAGCACTCCGCGTGCCGTGCTGATCCTGGTGGTGTGCGTCGCCGAGACCGTGTACCGGTCGTCGACAGCACCTGTGCCCGCTTGTGCCGAGGCGGTCGTGGCGACCGCGAGCAGGCTGGTGAGGATGGCCGCCGACACGGCGGCACGGGTTCGCTTCACTGGTACTCCTCGTCAGGGACGGCCCCCGACAACGGGGGATCGGACCGCAACCTAGGGCCGCTCCGCAACGCGCTGATGTCGTGCAGGTGAACCCTTCGCCGCACCCGGTCGTCGGGCAGCGTCGGCGTCACCCCGGGAACCCCTGGACGCCGGCCGGGTCTGCCGGGCCACCCGCGCGGAGGTCGTCCTGACGTGGCCGGGACGGGCCTCAGCCGAGCGGCTCCAGCATCTGCAGGCTCGAGCCGCCGCCGTCCAGCAACCGGGCGAGCTCCGCGTTGAACGTGGCGTTCGCAGGGTCGGTCAGGTGGGCCTCGAACGCGTCCGCGTCGGCGTAGCGCTCCACGACGACCATCGCGCCGTTGCCCTGGTCGAGGTACGCCTCGAAGCGCCGGTTCCCGGGCTCGGCGCGGACGACCTCGCCGTACTCCAGCAGGAGCGCCGACGCCGCGGGCAGCGCGTCGGGCGGTACGGGGATGGTTGCGATCAGGTCGATCTGGGGCATCGTCGCCTCCTGTCCAGGGCCTGGTTCCATGCTAGTGAACCGGGCCCGTCCCGGCGTGCGGGCCGGCTCAGAGGACCTCGCGGATGGCGGGGTAGTGGCAGGCGACCAGATGGCCGGGCTCGATCTCGGTCTGGGCCGGCACCTCGGCCGCGCACTTCTCGGTGGCGATCGGGCAGCGGGTGCGGAAGACACAGCCGGACGGCGGGTTCTGCGGGCTCGGCAGGTCGCCGGAGAGCAGGATCCGGTCGCGGCCGCGCCGGGGCTCCGGCACCGGGACGGCGGACATCAGAGCCTGCGTGTACGGGTGCATCGGACGCTCGTACAGCGTGTTCCGGTCGGCGACCTCCATCATCTTGCCCAGGTACATCACCAGCACCCGGTCGGAGATGTGCCGCACCACGGACAGATCGTGGGCGATGAACATGTACGCCAGGTTCTGCTCGTCCTGCAGATCCTCCAGCAGGTTGACCACCTGCGCCTGGATCGACACGTCCAGGGCCGAGACCGGCTCGTCGCAGACGATCAGCTTCGGCTTCAGCGCGATCGCACGGGCCACGCCGATGCGCTGCCGCTGGCCCCCGGAGAACTCGTGCGGGTAGCGGTTGTAGTGCTCGGGGTTCAACCCGACTCGCTCCATCAGCTCCTGGACGGTCTTCTTCACCCCGCCCGGGGGCTTGATCCGCTGGATCTCGAACGGTGCGGCGATGATCGCACCGATCGGGTGCCGCGGGTTCAGCGAGCCGTACGGGTCCTGGAAGACCATCTGCACCTGGCGACGCAGCCGGCGCAGTTCCTCGCCCTGGATCGTCGTGACGTCCTTGCCCTCGAACTCGATCCGCCCGCCGGTGGGCTCGAGCAGCCGCAGCACGGTCCGTCCGGCCGTCGACTTGCCGCAGCCCGACTCGCCCACCACGCCCAGCGTCTCGCCGGCGTCGAGGGTGAAGGTCAGCCCGTCGACGGCTTTCACGGGGTCGCCCTCGGTGCGGACGAGCTTCTGGTTGAAGGTCGGGAAGTACTTCTTCAGGTCGGTGACGGCCAGCAGGCTCACGGTTCTCTCCTACAGCCTCGGGGCGATCTGTTCGGCGAACAGCTCGGCGCGCTTGGCGACCGGGATGTGGCAGCGCGAGTCGTGGTTGGGGTACGACTCGAGGAGATCGGGGACCACCTCGTCGCACGCGCAGGGCGCGAACTCCCGGAACGCGCAGCGAGGGTGGAAGGCGCAGCCGGGCGGGATGTTGATCAGGGACGGCGGGTTGCCGGCGACCGGCACCAGGCGTTCGGCCTTCAGCCGGTCCAGGCGGGGCATGGACGTGAGCAGCCCCCAGGTGTAGGGATGGTCGGGCTGGTGGAACGCGTCGTCGACCTCGGCGTACTCCACGCACTTGCCGCCGTACATCACCAGGACGTCGTCGGCGATCTCCGCGACCACGCCCAGGTCGTGGGTGATCATGATGATCGCCGAACCGAACTCGGCCTGCAGGTCGCGCATCAGGTCGAGGATCTGGGCCTGCACGGTCACGTCGAGCGCGGTGGTGGGCTCGTCCGCGATCAGCAGCTCCGGGTTGTTGATCAGGGCCATCGCGATCATCGCGCGCTGCCGCATGCCGCCGGAGAACTCGTGCGGGTACTGGTCGACGCGCCTGCCCGGGTTCGGGATGCCCACCCGGGCGAGCATCTCGACGACGGTCGTGCGGGCGGCCTTCTTCGAGATGTGCTCGTGCACCTGGATGGCCTCAGTGAGCTGCTGGCCCACCGTGTAGTAGGGGTGCATCGCGGACAGCGGGTCCTGGAAGATCATCGCGAGCTTGCGTCCGCGCAGGCTGCGGAGTTCCTCGTCCGAGATCTTGATGAGGTCCTGGCCGTCCAGCACGATCTCGCCGCTGATCCGGGCCCGGGAGCCCCGGTGCAGGCCCATGATCGCCAGGGACGTCACCGACTTGCCCGAGCCGGACTCGCCGACGATGCCGAGGGTCTTGCCCTTCTCGAGGTTGAAGGTCAGCCCGTCCACGGCCTTGACCACCCCGTCCGGGGTGGGGAAGTGCACCTTGAGGTCGGTGACGCGAAGGAAGGGGTCACTCATCAGGCCACCTTCACTCTCGGGTCGATGAAGCCGTACAGGATGTCCACCACCATGTTCGCGACGACGTAGAAGGACGAGACGATCATCACCATCGCGACGATCGTGGGCAGGTCCATGTTGGTCACGGAGCGGACGGCGAGGAAGCCCAGTCCGTGCATCGAGAACACGCTCTCGGTGATGATGGCACCGCCGAGCAGGCCGCCGAGGTCCAGGCCCGCGGCCGTCACGATCGGGGTGAGCACCGCGCGCAGGCCGTGCCGGAAGATCACCGTCGCCCGGGCCACGCCCTTGGCGTTGGCGGTGCGGATGTAGTCCTCGCTCAGGGTCTCGATCATGTACGCGCGGGTGAGCCGGACGTAGCTCGCGGCGAAGAAGAACGCCAGCGTGATCCACGGCAGGATCAGGTTCTCGGCCCACGCGATCGGGTTCTCGAAGAACGGCACGTAGCTCGGGATGGGCACCCAGCCCCACTTGATGGCCGGGAACGTCAGCAGGATCAGGCCGACGAAGAAGGTGGGCAGCGAGAAGCCGACCAGGGCGGCGCCGACGATTGTCCGGTCGGGCCATCGCCCCTTGTTCAACGCTGCGATGATGCCCCCTCCGACGCCGATCACCATCCACAGCGTGAACGCGCCGATCGCGATGGACAGGGACACCGGCCAGGCCTCGGCGACCATCTCGTTGATGGTGCGGTGCTGGCTCGGGGAGTAGCCCAGGCACGGGGCCGGGCAGTGCACGATCTGCTCCGGGTTGGACTCACGGAGCTCTGCGTTGTCGGGGTAGTCGCGGCCGACGAACAGGCCGGCGATGAACTTGCCGTACTGGACGTAGACCGGCTGGTCGTAGCCGAGGGCCTTGCGGTTGCCCTCGAGGATGGTGGGGGTGCAGTTCTTGCCGCAGGTGTACTTGGCCGGATCGATCGGTGAGGCGAAGAAGAGTGCGAAAGTGGTCGCGGTGATCAGGAAGAGCATCGCGATGACCGAGATCATCCGCCTGAGGATGTAGTAGAACACGCCGCTCCCTTGGGATGGTTGGGGGTGCGCCCGTGGGCGCACCCCCAACCTCTTACTTCTTGATCAGTGCTTGACCGCGATGGTCGCGATGTCGTAGTAGCCCGTGAAGGTGCCGTTGACGTAGGCGCCCTCCACGTTGCCGCCGCGGACGAACACGAAGTTGTCCACGATCAGCGGGATCACCGCGTAGTACTTGGTCACAGCGTCCACGTCGAGCTGGCCCCAGGCCTTCTCGCGCTCGGCGGAGTCACTGATCTTGTAGGCAGCGTCGATTCCGGCGTTGAACTCCTTGTTGTTGAAGTAGCCGTAATCCTGGCCGGGGCCGCCGGAGCTGATCTGCGCGCGGCCGTCGAGCAGCTGCGGGATCACCGTGGAGGCCGACGGGTAGTCGGCGCCCCAACCGGCCCAGTACACGTCGTACTTGGACGCGGAGTCCGGCGACTGCAGGGTGCCGTAGTACTGGTCGGCCGGGATGCCGATCAGGTTGGTGTCGAAGCCCGCGGCGTCCCAGCCGGCCTTCAGGCCGGAGAACACCTTGTCC
>JAXGTK010000073.1:0-12215 GCA_040774965.1 Propionicimonas sp.
ACCAGCGGGGAACCTGACGAGCGTTGAGGCAGTGCGTTCACTGTGTCGCTCATGAGGTCCGTTATCCCTTTGCTGCCGCCGACTTCACCGCTTCGACGATGTCGGCCGGCGTGCCCTTGCCGGCGAGCATGTTCACCACGCCGCCGTTCAGGGCGTTGCCGACGTTCTGGCCGTACATGGTGTCCAGCCACAGCATCACGTAGGACGCCTTGTTGTACGCGGCGAGCACGTCCTTCAGGGCCGAATCGGTGACCACGCCCTGCGCCTGCTGGCTGGCCGGGAGGGTCTGGAACGCGGTGGCGTAGCCCTCCTGGTTGGTCTTGTCGGCGATGAAGTTCAGGAACTCCACGCACTCGGCGGGGGCGCCCGCGCGGCAGGCGTAGCCGTCCGAGCCGCCCATCATGGCGCTGGGGTCACCGGCACCGCCGGTCACCGACGGGAACGGGAACCAGCCCAGGTCCTCCAGCGACGTCCCGCTCGGGGTGAGGGCCGCGACCACGCCCGGCTCCCAGGCGCCCATCAGCTCCATGGCCGCCTTGTGGTTGGCCAGCATGCCGGCGGAGCTGCCTGCGCCCTGCTGGGCGGAGGTGGTCAGGAAACCCTTGTTGAACGGGTCGGTCTTGGCGAACGCCTGCAGGTCCTCGCCGGCCTTGACCCAGCACGGGTCGGAGAAGTCCTTGCTCGCGGCGGCCGCATCCATGACGTCCTTGGAGCAGTCGCGCAGGGCCATGAAGTAGTACCAGTGCGCGGCCGGCCAGGCATCCTTGCCGCCCAGGGCGATCGGGGTGATGCCCGCGGCCTTGAGCTTGGCGATGTCGGCGTTGAGCTCGTCGAACGTGGTCGGGGTGCCCTCGATGCCGGCCTTGGCGAACAGGTCCTTGCTGTAGTAGATGCCGCCCGGCAGCACCGAGGTGGGCATGCCGTAGATCTTGCCGTCCACGGTGAAGGCGCTGAAGATCGCGTCGCCGTAGGCGGACTTCACGTCGGCACTGATCTGGTCGGTGATGTCCATCACCTGGCCGGCCGCCACCACGTCGGCGAGCTTGCCGCCGCCGCGGGCCATGAAGATGGTCGGATCACCGCCGCCGGAGTTGAGCGCGGTCTGCAGCTTGCCGTCCATGTCCTCGTTCTGGATGGCCTGGATGTTGATGGTGACGTTCGGGTGTTCCTTCTCGAACGCCGCGACCGTGTCCTCCCAGTACTGCTTGCCGTCACCCGTGGTGGAGTTGTGCCAGAACGACATCGTGACCGGGGTGTTGCTGTCCCCCGTCGCCGGACTCGAACTGGTGGTGCCGCCGCTGCACCCGGCGGCAAGGAGGGCGACACTCACGCTGAGAGCGACCAGTGCCGTGCCCTTGACTGTCTTCTTCATCGAGACCTCTCAGTCCTCCTCGACTGCGACAGGGGTTCCTGTCATGGGGATCCTGACACCGCCGCCGGAGCCGTGTCAAACGTTTTCGATAACGTTTTCCAAACGTTACGTGATGCCCGCCGGTCGCATGGGCTACCGTTACCGCCGTGACCGTAAGTGCTGGCAGACCGCGACGTTCGGTGCCGGGGTCGCACGCGGCACGGGTGACGATCATCGATGTCGCGCGCGTGGCCGGGGTGTCGGTCTCCACCGTGTCGAAGGTGATCAACGACCGGTACGGCGTCGCGCCGGAGACCTACGACAAGGTGATGGACGTCGTGGCCGAGCTCGGCTACGAGTCCTCGCTGGTCGCCAGCAGCCTGCGTCGGCGGAGCACCAACGTGATCGGGATCCTGGTGCCGGAGTTCGAACCGTTCTCCACCGAGCTCCTCAAGGGCGTCTCGAGTGCCGCGGAGGGCACCGGCTACGAACTGCTCGCCTACTCGGGCGACCAGGGCCACAACGAGGTCGGCTGGGAGCGCCGCTCGCTGTCGCGGCTCGCCGGCACCCTGATCGACGGGGCGGTGATCGTCGCGCCGACGGCGACGGTGACCGACGCCACCATCCCGGTGGTCGCGGTCGACCCCCACACCGGACGCACCGGGCCGAGCACGATCGAGTCCGACAACGTCGCCGGCGCCCGCGCGGCCACCGAGCACCTGATCGGTCTCGGCCATCGGAGGATCGCCCACGTGCGCGGACGCACCGACCTCGTCTCGGCCCGGCAGCGCGAGCAGGGCTACCGGGAGGCGCTCGAGGCCGCCGGGATCCCCTTCGACCCCGACCTGGTCCGCGTCGGCGGCTACCGCGCCGCCGAGACCACGGACGCGGCGCGCGAGCTGCTCACCCGTCCCGACCGGCCCACCGGGGTGTTCGCCGCGAACGACCTGTCCGCGATCCGCGTGCTCGAGATCGCGGCCGGGCTCGGACTGCGCGTCCCCGAGGAGCTGTCGGTGGTCGGCTACGACAACGTGCCCGAGGCCGCCAGTGCGGTCCCGCCGCTGACCACCGTCGCCCAGCCCATGCACCAGATGGGGGCCGAGGCCGTCCGTATCCTGCTCGGCCTGCTCTCCGGGGAGACCGGGGAGGAACACCTGCGCCTGCCGGCCACGCTCGTCGTGAGGGCGAGCACCGCGCCGCCGGCCTGAGCGTACCGACGAAGGAGAGGCTCCCCATGACGACCGACCTCGCCCCCGGCTCGACCGGGCTGCGCATCCTGGTGCTCGGCGGCACCGGCGTGATCAGCACGGGGGTGGTGCGCCGGGCCGCCGCACAGGGCCACCGGGTGACCGTGCTGAACCGGGGCGTGAACCGGGCCGGTGCTGTGCACGCGCCGCCGGAGGGTGTCCGGACGCTCGTCGCCGACCTGCGTGCCGCCGACGCCGTCCGCGCGGCCGTCGGCGCCGAGGAGTTCGACGTGGTCGCGTCCTTCCTGGCGTTCGTCCCCGGGCACGTCCGCCAGGACCTCGACATCTTCGCCGGCCGCACCGGCCAGTACGTCTTCATCAGCTCCGCCTCGGCCTACCAGACACCGCCGGCGCGCCTGCCGGTGGTCGAGTCGACACCGCTGCGCAACCCGTACTGGCAGTACTCGCGGGACAAGATCGCCTGTGAGGACCTTCTCGTGGCGGAGTACCGCGACAGCGGACTGCCGGTCACGATCGTGCGCCCCTCGCACACCTACGACGCGACGCTGGTGCCGTTCGACGGCGGCTGGACGGTGGTGGACCGGATGCGCCGCGGCGTGCCGGTCGTCGTGCCCGGCGACGGCACCTCGCTGTGGACGCTCACCCACACCCGCGACTTCGCCCGGGCGTTCGTCGGCCTGCTCGGCGACCCGCGGACGTTCGGCCAGGCGTTCCACATCACCGCCGACGCCGGCCTGCCCTGGAACGAGATCTACACCACGCTCGGTCGTGCCGCGGGCGTCGAGCCGACGCTCGTGCACGTCCCGTCGGAGCGGATCGCGGCGCTCGACCCCGAGCTCGGCGCAGGGCTGCTCGGCGACAAGTCCCACTCGATGGTGTTCGACAACAGCCTGGTCCGCAGCATCGTGCCGGGCTGGCACGCCACGACGCCGTTCGCGCAGGGTGCGCGGGAGATGGTGGAGTGGTACGACGCCGAGGAGTCCCGGCGCGGGGTGGACGCCCGGATGAACGCCCTGTTCGACCGGCTGGTCGCCGAAGCCGGCCGCTGAGGCACGCGGACGCGGTACGGCCCCATCCCGGGGACCTCCCGGGACGGGGCCGTGGTGGCTCCTGCGGTGGCGGACCGGCGCGGTCGCGGTTCACTGCAGGTTCCGGTACAGCATGACCTGGTTGAAGAACAACCGGTTGCTGTCCAGGCGGAGCTGCTCGCGCTCGAACTCGGCCTGCTGCCGGGCCCGGTCGCGGAGCTGCTCCTCGCGTGCCTGACGGCGCTGGAGCCGAGCAAGCTCGCGAGCCTCCGCCTGCGCGGCCCACTCGACCAGGGCGACGCCGAAGCGGAGCGCCACGCGATCGAGGATGCCGGTGGGCGGAGTGGTCGTGGTGGATGGGATCGGAGTGTGTCGGGTCTCGACTTCGGTGAACACGGAGAAATTCCTTCGTCTGGAAATGGGGTCGCCAAAGAAAGGCGCAGGAAATCAGCTCGGTCGGGGTACGACAAAGCAGGGTTGCGGCGAATTGCCGCAGGACGGGGCGATTCCGGTGGATGGTGGTCCGGAGTGCTGGCTTCGTTGGCGTCGCCACCGTCGGGAGAGGTGGCGGCCGGGGCCGCTAACCGTTCCGGACGGAGGACGCGCCGACGAGGCGGGCAGCGTCCGCGTACTTCGTACGCTGGTCAGTGCTCATCAACGTGCCGGCCTCCTTTCTGTGTGGGCGTCACCAAGAAAATAGCGCGTCGTGCGCGTTTGTGCAACTCGGCCACGGGCATTTCGCGAATTGCGCCGGAAATACCGGGTGAGGTATCCGGGGTCGCCGTTCCCGGCGGTTCCCGGACACCCTCGCGCCGGGGCGGGGCGGATGCGGTCACTGGAGGTTGCGGAACAGCAGCGAGGGCTGGTCCCTCCACCGCCCGCGCTCGTGCTCCACGCGCCGCCAGGCCCGTTCCCGAGCGCGCCCGGAGCGGACCTCGCGCAGGGCGATCCGGTCCGTCCGCCGCGCCGCGGCGTGGTGGGCCCACGCGGTCAGGGCCGTGCCGAGTCGCAGCGCGGCGCGGTCGATGATGCCGGTCTCGTGGCGGAGTGGGAGCGGTCCGTCGATGGACTGCTGGAGTGTGGTGTTCATGGTTGCAGCTCTCGTCAGGAATTCGGGATTACCGAATTCGGGCAGGACGGCATGGTCATTTCCTGCGGGTGCGTGGAAATGACGGGATCACGAGTGGTGGAAGTGATCCGGACGGCGTGTCCCGGCAGCGGTGGCCGGGGTCGTGCGCTTCGCCGACGTCGTCACCGGCAGTGCCGGCGACGGAGCGGAACCGCTAGCAGTTGCCTGCGGGGCGGACGCCGACGGGGCCGGCGAGGGCGAACGCGGAATCAACTCGCCGATCATTGGTGATCGTCATGGGCCGGCCTCCTTTCAGGCGTGTTCTGCGCTGCAGGAAATCTAGCTGGCGCGCGCTATTCACCGCAACCCGTTCGAAACTGATTACGCATGATCACGCAGGCTGGCGGTGAATTCGTCTTGCCCGGCGGCGATCCGGGTGCTTGACTCGGGGAGGGGGCAGCGCGGGGAGGGAGCGGACATGGACACGATCGTCGTCGCCGGAGCGACCGGCTACCTCGGTCGCCACCTGGTGGTCGAGCTCGCCCGGCGAGGGTACGGCGTCCGGGCGATCGTCCGGTCGAGGGAACGGGCCGAGGCGCCCGGGCCGTTCGGGGCGCCGTCCCTGCGCGGGTCGGTGGCGGACTGGGCGGTCGGCCCGGTCACGGACGAGGCCTTCGTGGCCGGCGTCTGCGCGGGCGCGGACCGGGTGGTCTCGGCGCTCGGCGTCACCCGGCAGAAGGCCAGCCCGTGGGACGTGGACTTCCTCGCCAACCTGCACCTGCTGGAGGACGCCGAACGGGAGGGGCTGGCCTCGTTCCTGTACGTGAACGTGATGCACGCCGACTCGGGCCGTTCGCTGATCCTGCGGTCCAAGGCGGCCTTCGCCGCAGTGCTGGTGCGGTCGACCCTGGCCCACCAGGTCGTGAACCCGTCCGGCTACTTCTCCGACATGTCCGACTTCGCGTCCCTGGCCCGGACCGGCGTGATGCTGCTGCCGCCCGCCCCGGACGTCCGGATCGCCCCGATCCACGGTGCCGACCTGGCCCGCTTCTGCGTCGACCGCGTGGGGGAGGCGAGCGGCAGCTGGGACGTCGGCGGGCCCGACGTGTTCACCTACGCCGGGATCGGCCGGCTGGCGCTGGAGGCCGCCGGTCGGACGGGACGCATGGTGACCCTCCCGAAGGGCGTGCTGTCGGCGGCGGTGTGGGTGGCGTCCCGGCTGGGCGAGCGGCCGCGCGACCTCGTCCAGTTCTTCGCCGAGGGGTTCACCCAGGATGCGGTCGGCGAGCGGTTCGGCGACCACCACCTCGCCGACCACTTCGCCGAACTGGCCGCAGCGGCTCGCTGACGCCAGGGCGTCGCGGGCGGCGTCCGACGGGGCAGGGCGGGTATCTTCACGGCATGCCACTGACCATCCGTGTCGCGACGGAACGGGACGCGCCGGCGATCGCCCGGCTCCGCGTGGCGGTCTGGCGCGCCGCGTACGTCGGGCTCGTCCCCGACGAGGTCCTGGCCCGGCTCGACGCGGAGCAGGAGGCCGAACGGCGCGCCGGAGAGTGGGACGAGAGGCACGCCGACCCGCGGACGGTCGAACTCGTCGCCGAGGCGGAGGGTGTGGCGGTGGGCTGGGCCGCCTACGGCCCGTCCCGTGACCCGCAGCGGGCTGCGGAGGGTGAGCTCTACGCGCTGTACGCGGCGTCCGAACGCTGGTCCACAGGCGTCGGCCACGCGCTGCTCGACCGGTGCGAGGGCGACCTCCGTGCGGCCGGTTTCGCCTCCGCGCACCTGTGGGTGCTGGACGGGACCGAGCGGGCGGCGTCCTTCTACCAGCGACACGGCTGGACCGAGGACGGCGGCGTGCTGGTCGACGAGCGGACGCTCGGGTCGCTGGCCTGGACGCTCACCGAGCGCCGCCGCGTACGACACCTGGCCGGTGACGCGACGGGCCCTTCGTGACCACCCCGGCCCCGACCCTCGCCTGGGCGCTCCTCGGGGATCGCCGCGGCGCTCAGGACGGGTCGACGATCTCCAGCAGCACCTGGCCGGACGTGACCGGGTCGCCCACGGCTGCGGCGAGGCCGGCGACGACGCCGGAGCGGTGCGCGGTGATCGGCTGCTCCATCTTCATCGCCTCGAGCACGACCACCAGGTCGCCCTCGGTGACCTCGTCGCCGTCCACGACGGCCACCTTCACGATCGTGCCCTGCATCGGCGCGGTGAGCTCGTTGGACGAGGGGGCCTTCGCCTTCGCGCCCCCCGTGCTGCGCCGGGTGGGTCGCTTGGCCGAGGGCCTCGCGGCGGGCGCGGCCAGCGAGGCGGGCAGCCGAACCTCGAGGCGGCGTCCGTTCACCTCGACGACGTAGGTGTCGTTCTCGACCGGCTCGGTCTCGCCCATCGTGCCGGTGTAGGCCTCGATCGGGGTGGCGAAGTCGGTCTCGATCCAGCGCGTGTGGACGCCGAACGCCCCGTCCGCCGCGACGAAGGCGGGATCGGTGAGCACCGCCTTGTGGAACGGGATCACCGACGGCATGCCCTCCAGCACGGTCTCGGCCAGCGCGCGCCGGGACCGCTCGATCGCCTGCTCCCGGTCGGCGCCGGTGACGATGACCTTGGCGACCAGCGAGTCGAACGAGCCGGGCACGGCCATTCCGGGCAGGTAGCCCGAATCCACGCGCACGCCGGGCCCGCACGGCGGCTGCCACGCGGTCAGGGTGCCGGGCGCGGGCATGAACGAGCGTCCCGGGTCCTCGGCGTTGATCCGGAACTCGATCGAGTGGCCGCGGGACTCGGGGTCGCCGTAGCCGAGTTCTGCGCCGTCGGCGATCCGGAACATCTCCCGGACGAGGTCGAGCCCGGTGACCTCCTCCGAGACCGGGTGCTCGACCTGGAGGCGGGTGTTCACCTCCAGGAAGCTGATCGTGCCGTCCTGGCCGACCAGGAACTCGCAGGTGCCGGCGCCGATGTAGCCGGCCTCCTTCAGGATGGCCTTGCTGGAGCTGTACAGCCGGTCGCGCTGCTCGTCGCTCAGGAACGGGGCCGGGGCCTCCTCGACCAGCTTCTGGTGCCGCCGCTGCAGCGAGCAGTCGCGGGTGGAGACGACCACGACGTTGCCGTGGGCGTCGGCCAGGCACTGGGTCTCGACGTGTCGGGGATGGTCGAGGTAGCGCTCCACGAAGCACTCGCCGCGGCCGAACGCGGTGACGGCCTCGCGGGTGGCGGAGTCGAACAGTTCGGGAATCTCGGTCAGCGTGCGGGCCACCTTCAGTCCGCGTCCACCGCCGCCGTAGGCGGCCTTGATCGCGATCGGCAGGCCGTGCTCGGTGGCGAAGGCGACCACCTCGTCGGCGTCCGCGACCGGGTCGGCGGTGCCGGGCACCAGCGGCGCCCCCACCTTCGCTGCGATGTGCCGGGCCTGCACCTTGTCGCCGAGGGACTCGATCGCTGCCGGCGGCGGACCGATCCAGGTCAGGCCGGCGTCGATCACGGCCTGTGCGAAGGCGGCGTTCTCGGCGAGGAACCCGTAACCCGGGTGGACGGCGTCGGCGCCGGAGCGCTGGGCGACCGAGAGGATCTTGGCGATGTCGAGGTAGGTCTCCGCCGGGCTCAGGCCGTTCAGGGCGAACGACTCGTCCGCGAGCCGCACGAACAACCCGTTCGCGTCCGGATCGGCGTAGATGGCCACACTGCCCAACCCCGCGTCTCGCGCCGCGCGGATCACCCGCACTGCGATCTCGCCGCGGTTGGCCACCAGCACCTTCGTGATCGGCATCGATTCCTCCTGGGACGGGACGACGGGCACCCGTCGCGGAGTCTAGCCGTGCAGCGTCCCGCGGGGAGCGTGGCGGCGAACCTCGACCGGATTGTGCTGGGCGTGCCGTCCTTTGGACAGGTTCGGGGCCGTTCCGTGCCCGGGCCCCGGATCGGGGTGGACCGAATCAGGAACCGTCCCCAATTCGGTCCATGGGGCGGGGTGGACCGAATCAGGAACCGTCCCTGATCCGGTCCGGTCAGCCGAGGCGGGAGGCGATCGCCCGGATGATCGCCGGACGGAGTTCCGCGGCGCCGATCACCTGGTCGACCGAACCCACGGAAACGGCGCGGTGGATGTTGTGGACGCCGTCGAACTCGGCGGCGATCTCGCCGATCTTCTCCGCGCGGACGGCCGCACGGGCGTCGGTGAGGTCCAGTTGCAGCGCGGCCCGGTCGGGGGAGTGCGCGGTGCGCAGCTTCGCCTCCAGCGATGCCACCCGGGGGTCGGCCGCCGTCCGTTTCGCCACGTCACCGGCGAAGACCACGGCCGCGGCCGGAGCCCCGCCGATCACGGACGCGAACGAGCCCTCCACCGCGAGCACGGTCATGTTCTCGTTCAGCCGTTTGCTGAACACCACGAACGCGCCGCCGTGGTAGCGGCTGATCACCACGAACACGATCGGGCCGGCGAAGTTCACGATCGCCCGGCCGATCTCCGCCCCGTACTCCAGTTGGAGGTTCCGCATCGACTCCGGAGAGCCGTCGAAGCCGGACAGGTTCGCCAGCACCACCAGCGGCCGGTTGCCGGACGCAGCGTTGATCGCCCGCGCGGCCTTCTTGCTGGAGCGGGGGAAGAACGTGCCCGCGGTCCAGGTGTCCGGCCCGTCCGTGGGCGGGAACCCGGCCCGGGGCACCGGCCGGCTCTCGATGCCGAGGACGGCCGCCGCGAAGCCGCCGATCCGGGCGTCCACCACGACCGCGGTGTCCGCGTCCGCCATGCCCGCCCAGCGCTCCACCCGCGGGTGGTCGGCGTCGCAGACCGCCGCGATCACCGTGCGGATGTCGAACGCCTTCTTGCGGTCAGGGTTGTGCTCGGGGGAGAAGATCTGGCCCACCGTCGTGAAGTCGCTGCCCGCCAGTTCGTGAGGGTAGTCCGATATGTCGCGATCGATCGGATCGGTGGTGGTCGCACGCCGGGGCCGGCTCTCGCCCGGCACCACGAAGGTGTGGTCGTAGTGCCGCATCAGGATCTCGAACGCCCCGGCGAGGTCGGACGCCCAGTACTGCGCCTGGCCGTTGGGACCCATCACCCGGTCGTAGCCGCCGATGCCGAAGTTGTCCTCCGCGGAGACACCGCCGGAGAAGTCCAGCGACTGCTTGCCGGTGAGCACCATCGCCGAGTCCGGGGTCATCACGAGGATTCCCTTCGTGTGCATCAGCATCGTCGCCTCGGCGTTCCAGTACGGCTGCGCGCCCACGTTGATGCCCGCCACGACCACGTTGATCTCGTGCCCGGCCTGCGTGAACTCCACGATCCGGCGCAGCGCCGCGCCCACCCAGTCCATGTTCTCCGTGCCGGAGTCCATCGAGATCCGCGCCCCGGAACTGAGCGTGTACCACTCCACCGGGACGTCGAGCTCCGTCGCGAGGTCGAGCGCGGCGATGATCCGGCGGCACTCCGGCTCGGCCACCGCGCCGAGGCCGCGGGTCGGGTCGCCGGAGAGCACGATCCGCGTGATCCCCTCCGGGTACAGCGGCGTGGGCGAACTCACCCGGGCGCAGATGATGCCGGCACGGTTGCGTCCCGGCGGGCGGTGCACCTCGACCAGGCGGTCGGGGCCGTCGTCACCGGCCAGGTCGAGCTCGACCAGCGTGCCGCCCGGGCCGGCGAGGGTCTCGGACAGCTCGTACGGGTAGACCAGCCCGCGCCGCCGGGCCCGCAGCACCTTGGCCGCGTAGTCGTCCAGCGGCTTGAGCGGCTCCGTCGGCGGGGCCTCGACGGACGCGACGACGCCTGAGCCCGCCTTCGCCCGGAACCGGATGGCCAGCCTCGTCGGCGCCGCGCCGTCCCGCACGAACGTGCCCTCGGCCAGCACCTCCTCGATGCCCGTGCCGTCGGACAGCGGAGTGATCTTGTGCTGCAGGGCGGTCACGTCGCGCAGGTCGAGGTCGATCTCGGGCCACACGTAGACCCAGACGTGGTTCATGTCCAGCCGGCTGCCCGTCGAGCCACGGGCGGCGCGGGTGCGCCGGATCGCCTCCAGGCAGTTCTCCACCGCCCGCTCGGCGTGGGGGAGGCCGAGCAGGCGGCCCCGGGCGTCGCGGACGGCGGCGAGCTGGTTCACCTCCGCCATCGCGACCAGGCGGCGGTCGTCCGGGTTGCTCTTGGCCACGCAGTCGAACAGCAGGACGCCGCGGGGCGCGGGGATCCGGGTGGCGTCGAATTCGCCGAGCCGCCACAGGTTCAGCCGGCGGAACACCATCGGGTGCACGCCGCGCACCCGGGCGTCCTCGACGAGCGCACCGTTGTCGTCGGAGCGGAACGTGACGTAGTCGGTCTCACCGTCGGGCGCGCAGGCGGCCACGGTGATCCGGCGGACCCCTCCGGGCAGGTCCCACGCCGCCAGGCGGGGCTGCAGGCCGGCGGTCAGTTCGGTGCGGTCGGGCAGGTGCGGCCAGCCGACGTACAGCTCGACGACGCCGTCCAGGCCGGGCCTGCGCGCGGCGAGCTGTTCGGCGACGACCGCGGCGACCGGGCCTCCCGCGTCCAGTTCCGTGTCCGTGGCCAGGGTCGTCACCACGTGGGTCGGCCGCCTGGGCAGCACGTAGTCGGCGGTCACCACGGACCGGTCGGCGGAGGTGAACGCCTTCACCCCCGAGAGCTCGTGGTCGCCGTAGTGCTTGCGGATCAGCACCTCGAGCAGTGGCTCGTGCGGGCTCACCCCGTTGCCGAGCCGTTCGGCGAGGGTGAGCACCAGCCGCTCCGGGATGGACGACAGCGCAGCGATGCGTTCGGCGTAGTCGGAGGCATCAGGATGGGCGGCGAGGTCGGCCACCTCGCTCGCGACCCCGGCGAGCACCTGCTCGCGCTCCGCGTCCACCTGTGGCTGGTCGAACCAGCGGAACCGCACCGAGCGGGCCACGTCGCTGACCGCGGGGAACCTCCGCTGGGTGGCCCGGACGAGGCGCTCCAGTTCGCCCCGGACCGAGGTGACCACGCCCGCCTCGGGTGCGGGTTCGCCGATCCACCGGTCGAGCACGGCGAGCGCCACCTGTACGTCGGAGGCCACGCGCTGCTGGGCGAGGAAGATCCGGAACACCGCCTCCTCCAGCGCCGGCGTCCGGTCGAGCCCGGTCACGCCGTAGTGCCCCAGCGCCCGGCCGAGCCGTTCGACGAACGTGTCCGGGAGTCCGGCGCGGGAGGCGTCCAGGCTCTGCAGGTAGCCGTGGAAGAGCTCGCGGTCGGAGTGGATCCGCAGCTCGGTGTTGTCCTGCTCGCCGGCCGGACGGTCCCGGCTCAGCCCGGCCAGGTCCGCGAACAGGGTGACCAGGCCGATCTCGCCGCCGATCACGTCGGCGCCCTGCGCCCTCGCCACGTCCCGGGCCGCGAGGTAGTCGGCGAGCACCCCGGCGGCGTGGTCGGTGTCGTAGCCCATCAGGTGCGCGGAGAGTTCGGTGAGCAGGCGGCGCGCACGGGTCGGCGCGGACTCCTCGGTGACCGCCTCCGGCAGCTCGACCTCCGTCGGGGCGGCGGTCGCGGTGGCCTCGCCCTCCCCGAGCGGCTCCAGCCGGACCAGCGGGGCCAGGCT
>JAXGTK010000074.1:0-12177 GCA_040774965.1 Propionicimonas sp.
ACGTCGGGCGAGGGCGCTACGCAGCCCCGCGTCGCGCCCGCGACCTTTGCGTAGCGTCGCGTCCGGCCCGCGCCGCCACCCGTCGTCGAGGCCGCCCACCCGTACGGGGGGGCGGCCTCGAACAGTTGTCGCGAAGCTGCGGCGGCCGGGCTCAGTGGTGGCCCTTGATCACCATCCGCATGATCCGCAGGTCGAAGGCGACGAAGCGCCAGAACTGGAGCCAGAGGTTGCGGCGCGCGCTGAGCGTCTTCGCAGTGGGCAGCGGGGCCTTGGTCAGGTCGAGGACGGGCTCGCCGCCGCCGGCCGGTTCATGCATGGAGAGTTGCGTCATTTCTCACTCCGGAATCATCTGCCAGCCGATGTAGGCCTTGGCCTTGTACAGGAACAGGTAGTGGAGCATCAGCTTCACCCAGTGGCCGTGCAGGCCGAGTTCGCCGCGGGTCTCCCGCTCGTCGCGTCCGGTGGTGAAGCGCTGGTAGTCCGGCACCACCGGGAGCATGGTCATCGCGGCCGCCGAGCCCTTGGTCAGGCCGGTGCCGGCGGACGCGACACAGGCCGCGCCCATCCGGGCCATGGACGCCGTGTGCGGCGCGGCGCCGGCGCCGTGCTTGATCCGGTCGGCGATGGTCATGGCCACGGTCTTGCCCATCACTCCGGACGGCATGCCCGTCCGTGGCGGCGACGGCGCGATCACCGTTCCGTTCGGCGACTTGCGCGGCTTCGAGATCTGGTGCGGCGGCGCGAAGGCGATGCCCACTGCCCAGATGTTGTCGTAGCCGGGGGCGGCGTACGTGGTGGGCCAGTCCTCGGCACGCCAGTCCTCGTACGGCTTGGGCGTGTAGTCGGCGTCCACCTTCATGAAGCCGGACGGGGCGAACAGTTCGGCCGTGATGTCGTTGCCCTCGGCGTCGTAGGCCTGCAGCGGCACGCCGCCGAACGGCGGGATCAGCATGGCGAAGTCGAAGTCGAGTTCGTGCGTGGTGCCGTCGAGGGTCTCGTAGTGGATCGTGCGCTCCTCGACCCGGTGCACGTGCGTCCCGACGACCGCCTCGACGCCGCGCTCGCGGAACAGCGAGCCCGTCCACAGTTCGCTGGTGGTCTGGAACCCCTGCTGGTCGAAGACCATGCCGTCCACACCGAAGTCGCCCAGCGCGGCCTCGTTGGTGAGGTAGACCACGCGGGCCAGGTCGCGGACGCCCGCCTGGCGCAGTTCGTGGTCGATGTTGAACACGTACTCGAACGCGGCGCCCTCGCAGGTGCAGGTGCCGTGGCCCGTGCCCACCACCAGGGTCTGCGGCTTGCCGGCCTTGAGCGCCTCGATCACCTCGCGGAGCCGGTGGTTCGCCTCCACGGCGTGGTCGGCGGTGCAGACCGACTGGGTGTGCCCGCCCGGGCCCATGCCCTCGGTGGCCTCGAACTTCAGCTTCGGGCCGGTGGCGTTGATCAGGTAGTCGTAGCGGAGGCGCTCGGTGGCGCCGGCCTTCTCGGGGAGGGTGTATTCGATGTCGACCGCGCCGCGGGGGTCGTCCGCGTCGCCCTTCGGGCGGATCGCGACGGCCTTCGCCTGGTGGAAGCCGATGTTCTTGCGCGCGTAGACGGGGGCCAGCGGGAAGATGACGTCCTTCTTCTCCATCTCGCCGACGCCGACCCAGATGTTCGAGGGGATCCAGTTCCACTGCGAGTTCGGCGACACGACCGTCACCTTGTGCTGGCGGCCCAGCAGGCGCCTCAGATGCAGTGCTGCGGTGTGGCCGGACACACCCGCTCCCAGGATGAGGACCTCTGCCATGTGCTTCTCCTTCTGTCGGCAGCATCGCCGATGACCCACCATACCCTAGGGGGTATCGAGGAAGCACGTCAGCCCAAGAGGAGGGGACACGCTCCCGTGGTTCACGCTAGCCCCAGCGGGAGAGTGTGCGCAGGTGGTTCGCCGAAAGCCCGTTCAGGCTCCGGGGATGCGGACGCCGCGGGCCTCCAGTTCGGCGGCGGCGTCGGTCGCGGCGTGGGCGGGCACCACGGTGGGGTAGCGATCGATCGGCGCCACCGTCGAGGTGACGGTCGCCGCGTGCACACAGAGCAACTGCCACGCCCGGGCCCCGTCCTGGCCGCGCATGCCTCGTCCCGTGGAGAGGTCCTGGGTGTAGCACAGCGACGTGGCCGCGTGGACGCCGATGCCGGCGAACGTCCCGTAGCCCGACTGGTGGAAGTGGCCGGACAGGATCGCCCGGACGTCCGAACCGGCGAGCACTCCCGCCAGTTCCGGTTGCCCGACGAGTTCCCAGCTCGCCGCGAGGTCCTGCACGACCGGCAGCGGGGCGTGGTGCATGGCCACGATCGTCCCCTCGGGGGCGGGCCGGAGCAACTGGTCGGCCAGCCACGCCAGCGAGTCCGGCGAGACCTCGCCGCCCTCCCGTCCCGGCACCGTGGAGTCCAGGCAGAGCACCCGCAGGCCACCGAGCCAGTGCGCCTGGTTCAGCGGGTCGGTGCTTCCCGTCCTGCCGAGCAGCCCGGCGTCGAAGGCGGAGCGTTCGTCGTGGTTGCCGTTCCCCCAGATCACGGTGGCGCCGAGCCGGGCCGCGACCGGGTCCACGATCCGGCGCAGTTCGGCGTAGGACTCGGGCGTCCCGTCGTCGGAGAGGTCGCCGGTGAACACCAGTGCCTCGGGGGAGTGGGCGGACGCCGCCTCGAGCGCCGCCTCGAGGTGTGGACGGGGGTCCACGACACCCCGCACCAGCGGGTCGTCCGGGTGGCGCAGGTGGGTGTCGCTGATGTGCGCCAGCACATGCGCCGGACGCGGGTACTCGGCGGTTCGCACGCCCCCAACCTACGTCGGACCAAATTGGGGACGGTTCCTGATTCGGTCCACCTCTTCCGCAGGGCCTGGTTCTAGGCCGGAATTGTGGACAAGCCGGACCGTCCGGAACCGTCCCCAATCCGGTCCGTCGGCTCGCTGTGGACAAGCCGGACCGTCCGGAACCGTCCCCGGCCGGGAAAGGGGTCAGCCGTGACGGGCGGTGAACAGGCGGGCCTCGGCGAGCGCCGACCACCCGTCGAAGAACTCCAGGCCGACCAGCGTGGCCGGCGGGAAGTTGTAGCGGATCAGCGAGAGCGCCTCGGCGCTGGAGTGCTGGCGGTCGGCGATGTTCTCCGCGAGCGCCGGGATGCCGGGGGCGTGTCCCACCACCAGCACGGTGTGGATCCGGTCCTCGACGCCGGAGAGTTCGGCCAGGAGATGGCGCGAGCCGGCGTTGTAGAGCCGGTCGAGGTAGCGGATCGGCGCCTGCAGCCGGAGCAGTTCGGCGGTCTGCCGCGCGCGGGTGGCCGAGGAGCACAGCACCAGCTCGATGCGCTGGTGGGCCAGGATCTCGCCCACCTCGCGGGCCTGGGTGCGTCCCTTCGGAGTCAGTTCGCGCGAGACGTCCCTCCAGTCGGGGCCGGTGTGCGCGGCCTCCGCATGGCGCAGGAGGTAGAGCCGGTGTGCCTTGGGCTCACCGCGGGTCGCCATCTACATCCTCCGAGCCGGTGCCGGCGTCAGTCCTGCGTGAACTCGCTCTCGTAGGAGGTGCCCCTGGCACGCGCCCAGCTGTTCTTGATCTCGAGTTCGGCCTCGGCGTGGCCCACCCACACCGCGCCCTCCACGGACTTGCCGGGTTCGAGGTCCTTGTAGACGCTGAAGAAGTGCTCGATCTCGAGCAGCGTCAGGTTGGGCAGGTCGGTCAGCTCCTTGATGCCGAGCTGGCGCTGGTCGGCGACCGGGATGCAGAGCACCTTGTCGTCGCCGCCGTTCTCGTCGTGCATCCGGAACATGCCGATCGCGCGGCACTCGATCAGGGCGCCGGGGAACGTGGCCTCGGGTACGAGCACCATCGCGTCCAGCGGATCGCCGTCCTGGCCGAGGGTGCCCTCGATGAAGCCGTAGTCGTTCGGGTACTGGGTGGACGTGAACAGCGTCCGGTCCAGCCGGATCCGGCCGGTGTGGTGGTCCATCTCGTACTTGTTCTTGGTGCCCTTCGGAATCTCGATGGTGACATCGAAGTGCAGGCTCGGCTGGATCTTGGGGCGCGCGAAGGTTGGCCGGTCCGGAGTCATCTGAGCCTCTCTGTCATGATGGGTTTCCGATGTGTGAGCCGAGCCTATCGCGCGCCGACGATCCAGCAAGGCCGCGCCCGAACCGCCACCCGGCGCGCCGGGTCGCTGCGCGGGTGCTGGGCCCGCTGCTCGTGGCCGGCCTGCTCGCGGGGTGCACCACCGCCACGGCCGGTCTGCCGTCCACGACACCTGCGTCCGTCCGGCCCGCATCGGCGGGCGCGCCGACGACGAGCCCGACGGAGTCCGCGTCCACACCCGGCCCGGACGCGGCCAGGGTCGAGGCGAGGCTGGAGAAGGTGAACCGCGACGGCATCCGGCGCAGCGGGGTCATGGTGCTCACCGGAACCGGCGACGTGGTGACCGGACGGGACGCCGACACCCCGCTCACGCCCGCCTCCACCATGAAGCTGCTCACCGGCATCTCCGCCCTCGGCCTGCTCGGTGCCGACCACACGTTCACCACGAAGGTGGTCAGCCCCTTGCCGGGACGGCTGGTGCTCGTCGGCGGCGGCGACCCGCTGCTCACCGACAAGGCGTCGAAGGCCTCGGTCAGGCCCGCCTCGCTGGAAGCCCTCGCCGGAGCGACCGCGGCGGCGCTCGCCGCGTCCGGGGTGACGAAGGTGCGGCTCGGCTACGACGCGACCCTTTTCAGCGGGCCCGACTACAGCCCGTACTGGGACCCGAGCTGGAAGGGCTACCTCGCCCGGGTCAGCCCGCTGCTGGTCGACGAGGGACGGTTCAACCCCTGGCAGTCCGATCCCCGGCCCGCGCTCACCGCCGCGAAGGCCTTCGCGCAGCGACTCCGGGACGCCGGGATCACCGTGACCCGGGTCAGTGCGGCGACTGCACCGGCGTCCGCGGCGGAGGTGGCCAGCGTGCAGTCCGCGCCCCTGGGGACGGTCCTCGGACGCACGCTGCGGCTCAGCGACAACCTGGCCGCCGAGGTCATCGCCCGCCACGTCGCCCTCGCCGCCGGGCAGGAGCCCAGCTTCACCGGCGCCACCACGGCGGTGAAGGCGTGGCTGGAGCAGCACGGGCTGTGGGACGACGGCATGCGCCTCGTGGACGGCAGCGGACTGGCGAAGCGGGGCCGGGTGACCCCGTCCGTGCTGGCCAGGGTGGTCGCGACCTCGCTCAACACACCCTCCCTGGGTGCCCTCGCCGACGGGCTGCCCGTGGCCGGACGGAGCGGGACGCTGGAGGACCGGTTCAACGACCCGGTCGAACGGATCGGACGCGGCAACGTGCACGCCAAGACCGGCACGCTGGCGGGCGTCGGCGCACTCGCCGGGTACCTGACCACGAAGGACGGCCAGCGGCTCGTGTTCGCCGAGATCGGCAACGGCGTCGTCGGCCAGACCACCGGCCAGAACTGGCTGGACCGCACCGCCGCCTCCCTCGTTCGCTGCGGGTGCGGCTGAGGGACGCCGGGCGGCCGTAGGGTTGGGGCATGGAGCAGCTGCCGGCCATCGACTGGGCCTTCGCCGCGACCACCGCCCGCAGCCTGGTGCCCCCCGGCCCCGAACTGGATGCCGCCGCGATCGCCGGGGTCGTCGCCGAACTCCGCGACGCGGCCGGACGCGCCACGACGCACGTCGCCGAGGTCACGCAGCTCGACCTGCCCGCGCCCGCGGACGTCCTGGTGATCGACCGCGCCACGTGGGTGGACGCGGTCTGCGAGTCGGCCTCCACCATGCTGGCCGACTTCACGGAGGCCGGGTCCGGCTCCCCGCTCGGCACGGCGAGGGCGCGTGCGCTCGGTGCCCAGGCCGGAGGCGTGTTCGCGCTGGTCGCCTCGCGGATCCTGGGTCAGTTCGACCCGTTCGTCGCCGCGCCCCGGCTGCTCCTGGTCGCGCCCAACGTGGTCGCGGTGGAGCGGGCGATGCGTGTGCGTCCGGGCGACTTCCGGCTCTGGGTGTGCCTGCACGAGGAGACCCACCGGTTCCAGTTCGGCCGGGCGCCGTGGCTGCGCGCCCACCTGCTCGGCCTGTTCGGCGAGCTGCTCGCCGGGGACGAACTCCGCTTCGGCTGGCCGCACGGCGGACGCCCGGCCGGCGTCCGCGACCTGATCGTCAACCCGGCCCAGCGCGAGGCGTTCGACCAGGTCACCGCCGTGATGTCGCTGATGGAGGGGCACGCGGACGTGATGATGGACCGCGTCGGCACCCGTGTGGTGCCCACCTACGCGACGATCCGGAAGGCGTTCGAGGCCCGCCGTGACCAGCAGGGGTGGGGCGCCTGGGCGCGCCGGCTGATCGGCTTCGACCTGAAGCGGGACCAGTACCGGGACGGGGCGGAGTTCTGCCGCCAGGTGATCGGGGCCGCTGGCGTCGAGACCCTGAACCGTGCCTTCGAGGCCCCCGGCCTGCTGCCGACCCTGACGGAGATCCACGACCCGCAGCTGTGGCTGCACCGGATCTGATGGCGCGCAGGGCCCTCGGGTCCGCCACGCTGGCCCTCGTGCAGGCCGTCGAGGCGGTGCTGGACGGCCCGGCGCTCGTCGCCTGCTCCGGCGGACCCGACTCGCTCGCGCTCGCCGCCGCCGCCGCCGTCGTGGGCACTCGCCGGGGGCTGACCGTGCGGGCGGCGGTGGTCGACCACGGGCTGCAGGACGGCTCGGCCGCCCGGGCGGCGTCCGTCGTGGCGCAGCTCGAATCGCTCGGACTGCCCGCGGCGGTGCTCACCGTCGCCGTCGAACCCGGCGGGGACGGTCTGGAGGCGGCCGCCCGCGACGCCCGCTACGCCGCGCTCGAGGCAGAGGCGTCCGGCGACGAGGTGGTCCTGCTCGGCCACACCCTCGACGACCAGGCCGAGACGGTGCTGCTCGGGCTGGCCCGCGGCTCCGGCACCCGGTCGCTCGCCGGCATGCCGCGGCGCCGCGGACGCCTCGTCCGGCCGCTGCTCGGCGTGCGCGCCGCCACCACCCGGCAGGCGTGCGCCGAACTCGGCGTGCAGCCGTGGAGCGACCCGCACAACGCCGAGGACCGGTTCGCGCGCGTGCGCGTGCGCGAGCGCGTCCTGCCCGTCCTGGAGGCCGAACTCGGCCCCGGCGTCACCGAGGCGCTCGCGCGCTCGGCCGCGCTGCTGCGTGCGGACGCCGACCTGCTGGACGCGCTCGCCGACCGCGAGCGGGCCACGCACCCGGCGCCCGGACTCGACTGCGCCGGGCTGGCCGGACTGCCGGACGCCCTGCGCGGCCGGGTGCTGCGGGACTGGTTGCGCGAGGCGGGGGCCACCGACCTCTCGGCGGCCCACGTCGCGGGCGTCGACGCGCTCGTCACCGACTGGCACGGCCAGCGCTGGGCCGAGGTGCCGGGCGTCCGCGTGCACCGCAGGGACGGGCTCCTCCTCGCCCGGTCCGCGAACCCCGCGGCGGAGCCGGTTGCCGGGGCGGAGGGGTAAAGTCTCCGCGTGGATTCCGCTGACATCGCCGGTGACCTGTCGAACGTCCTGTACACCAAGGCCGAGATCGAGGCGCGGCTGGCCGAGCTGGCCGCCCGGATCGACCTGGACTACGCCGGCAAGAACCCGTTGCTGGTCGGGGTGCTGAACGGCGCCGTGATGGTGATGGCCGACCTCTCCCGCGCCCTGCACATCGACTGCGCGATGGACTGGATGGCGATCTCGTCCTACGGCATGGGCACCCAGTCCTCCGGCGTGGTGCGCATCCTCAAGGACCTCTCCACCGACCTGGTCGGACGGCACGTGCTCGTGGTCGAGGACATCATCGACACCGGCCTGACCCTGACCTACCTGATGCAGAACCTCGCGTCCCGGAATCCGGCGAGCCTGGAGATCATGGCCATGTTCCGCAAGCCGGACGCGATGAAGGCCCGGATCGACGTGAAGTACGTCGGCTTCGACCTGCCCAACCAGTTCGTCGTCGGCTACGGGCTCGACTTCGCTGGCCGCTACCGCAACCTCACCGACGTCGGCATCCTCGCCCCGCACGTCTACAGCTGACCGGACGCGGGTTACGCCCACAGCGGAGTCGCGGGCTCGCTCGCGCTCACGGAGGCGTGGGAAGGTTGTGCCCTTCGGTATCGTCCTCTGGTAGCGCACCGCGATTGCTGACGAAGGCAGGCAATGAAACCTAAAGGGTTCTTCAGGTCCCCCCTCCTCTGGATCGTGCTCGGCTTCCTGGCCATTGCACTGATCTTCGAGGCCGTGGGGAACGTCGGCGGTTACGTCGACAAGCCGACCTCCGAGGTGGTGGCGCTGATCAACAGCGACACGCCCCTGACCGAGGTGATCCTCACCGACGGCGAGCAGTCGATCAAGGTGACCACCCAGGACGGGCAGAAGCTGCGTGCCTACTGGGTGGGCGACCAGGTGCAGTCGATCATCGACCGGTTGAACCAGCGCGTGACCGCCGGCACCCTGACGAGCTGGTCGGGCGAGAACCCGCAGCCGTCGGTGTGGAGCACGTTCCTGTACAGCATCGTGCCGTTCCTGATCATCGGCATCCTCTTCTTCATCATGTTCAACAACGTCCAGGGCGGCGGGAACCGCGTCCTGGGCTTCGGCAAGTCGAAGGCGAAGCTCGCCAGCAAGGACACCCCGAAGACGACGTTCACCGACGTGGCCGGCTGCGAGGAGGCCATCGAGGAGCTGCAGGAGATCAGGGAGTTCCTCTCCGAACCGGCCAAATTCACCGCGGTCGGGGCGAAGATCCCCAAGGGCGTGCTGCTCTACGGCCCGCCCGGCACCGGCAAGACGCTGCTGGCCCGCGCGGTGGCGGGCGAGGCGGGGGTGCCGTTCTTCTCGATCTCCGGCTCCGACTTCGTCGAGATGTTCGTCGGTGTCGGCGCGTCCCGCGTCCGCGACCTGTTCGAGCAGGCCAAGGAGGCCGCCCCGGCGATCGTGTTCATCGACGAGATCGATGCCGTCGGACGCCACCGCGGAGCCGGCCTGGGCGGCGGGCACGACGAGCGTGAGCAGACGCTGAACCAGCTGCTCGTCGAGATGGACGGGTTCGACGTGCACGGCGGCGTCGTGCTGATCGCCGCCACCAACCGTCCCGACGTTCTGGACCCCGCGCTGCTGCGTCCCGGCCGTTTCGACCGGCAGATCCCGGTCGAGGCCCCGGACATGAAGGGGCGGCTGCAGATCCTGCGCGTCCACGGCCAGAACAAGCCGCTCGCGCCCGACGTGGACCTGTCCACCGTCGCCAAGCGGACGCCCGGCTTCACCGGTGCCGACCTGGCCAACGTCCTGAACGAGGCGGCCCTGCTGACCGCCCGGCTGAACCTGCGCTTCATCGGCAAGCCGCAGCTCGACGAGGCGATCGACCGCGTGATCGGCGGCCCGCAGAAGCGCAGCCGGGTGATGAACGAGCGTGAGCTGCTGATCACCGCGTACCACGAGGGCGGGCACGCCCTGGTCGCGGCGGCGATGCCGGGCACCGACCCGGTGCAGAAGGTGACGATCCTGCCGCGTGGCCGTGCGCTGGGCTACACGATGGTGATGCCCGACGACGACAAGTACTCCCAGACCCGCGGCGAGCTGCTCGACCAGCTGGCCTACATGCTCGGCGGGCGCGCGGCGGAGGAACTGGTCTTCCACGACCCCACCACCGGCGCGGGCAACGACATCGAGAAGGCCACGAAGCTGGCCCGGGCGATGGTCACCGAGTACGGCATGACCGAGGCGCTGGGTGCGGTGAAGCTCGGCTCCGGCGACCAGGAGCCGTTCCTCGGCATGAACTACGGCGCCGGCTCGACCCGCGAGTACTCCGAGGAGGTCGCCGCGAAGGTGGACGCCGAGGTGTCCCGGCTGATCGCGAACGCCCACCAGGAGGCGTTCGACGTCCTGGAGACCAACCGGGAGGTGCTGGACGAGCTCGTCCGGCAGCTGTTCGAGAAGGAGACCCTTGACAAGGAGCAGGTCGCCCGGATCTTCGAGCCGCTGCAGCGCTGGCCGAAGCGTCCGGCGTGGACCGGCTCGGAGACCCGCAAGCCCAGCGACATCCCGCCGGTCGACCCGCCCGAGCGGGTCGTGCCTCCGGAGCCGCAGCCCGCGCTGGTTCCGGCCGGCCCGATGGGGTTCCCGCAGCAGCCGCCGTACGGCCAGGGCTACCCCTATGGCCAGCCGCCCTACGGCCAGCCGCCGTTCGACGCGCAGGGACAGCCGTTCCCGCCGGGGTCCTACCCGCAGCAGCCGTACGGGCAGTTCCCGCCCCAGTCCTACCCGCCGGCCCCGGCCCAGCCCGAGGGCACCGGCCCGATCTTCGCGCCGCCGCAGGCCGGGCAGCCGCCGCAGGCGCCGCCGTCCGCGGGGCCGGGTGCGGGATCGTCCGGTCAGGACGGGCCGGAGGCCTGAGCTGTGGCCGTCGACCGCGAGCGGGTGGCTGCCGCCGTCCGGGAGATCCTGATCGGTGTCGGTGAGGATCCCGACCGGGAAGGCCTGCAGGAGACCCCGATGCGGGTCGCGAAGGCGTACGAGGAACTGTTCTCCGGGATGGAGTCGGACCCGGCGGAGATCCTGTCCACCACGTTCGACCTGGGCCACGACGAGATGGTGCTCGTGCGCGACATCGAGGTGTGGAGCACCTGCGAGCACCACCTGTTGCCGTTCACCGGGGTGGCCCACGTGGGCTACATCCCCGCGAACGGCCGGATCACCGGGCTGAGCAAGCTGGCCCGGCTGGTGGACGCGTTCGCGAAGCGTCCCCAGGTGCAGGAGCGGCTCACCTCGGAGGTGGCGGACGCGCTCGTCGAGCACCTGCACCCGCAGGGCGTGATCGTCGTGGTGGAGTGCGAGCACCTGTGCATGACGATGCGCGGGGTGAAGAAGCCCGGCGCGAAGACCGTGACCAGCGCCGTCCGCGGAGTGATGGCCCATCCCGCCACCCGTGCCGAGGCGATGAGCCTGATCATCGGCTGACTGCCGAACGCCTCCGTTCCGGTCGAACGCCTCCGCCCGGGCAGGGGCGTTCGACGGAAACGGAGGCGTTCGCGGGTCAGGCGGTGCCGACGATGCGCCGCAGGCGGTTCACCATGCTGCCGTCCCAGAGGTCGGGCCACGTCCAGCGGACGACCCGGACCCCGGAATCCATGATCTGCTGCTCCCGCCGCTTCTCCGCCAGCACCACTCGTGAGAGGTCCTCCGTCGTCGGTGCCAGCCCGGTGTATTTCACCCGGCCGTCGAATTCGCCCACCGTCCGCACGTGGTCCCAGTAGAAGTCGCCGCGCCCCAGGAACCGTCCGGCCGCGTCCAGAATCGTGTGCTGCAGGACGGGCATCACCAGCCCGACCTCGCGCATCCTGACGCGGCTGAGCGACTCTCCGGGGCTCTCGGCGTCGCGGTCGGCGAAACCGAGGGCACGGGCGGCCATCCGGCATCCGCGCCCGTCCCGGGTACGTTCGTGCAGTTCCGCGCGGTCCGCCCCGACGGCCAGGGCGCGGTCGAGCAGCATCACCGACTCGTGGAACGGGAGCAGGCGGATCAGGTCGGACACGGTGCGGTCCAGGCCGGTGACCGGCAGCCCGTCGATCTCCATGGTGTCATCCGGGCTGAGCCGCGCAACGCGCGCGTGGACCGTCGGATGGATGCCGCCGTGGCCGCCCAGCGTGCGGACGACCGTGACCTCGCCCAGGCGTGGAGCGAGCAGCGACAGCCCGTGCAGGACGGCGGCGGAGTAGTGGCTGAAGACGGTGCCGGGGCCGAGGTAGGTCGCGGCCGCCCGCATCCGGAGCAGGTGCTCGTCGGTGGGCTCGCGCGTTGCGTCCGCATCGGTCACGACTCCACGGCGGAGCCGCCTCACCGTGCCTGCCGCGAGGGCCCGTTCGAGCTCGCGTCGGGTGCGTCCGGCCGCGTACCAGTCCGGATAGCTGATCAGTGTCATGCCTGCACATTCGGCAGCGCGGGACCGGGGCGTGCACCCGTCCACAGCCCGGACCGCTGTCGGGTCCTTCGTCCACAGCCCGTGCCTCGACCGCATCACCGGTCCGCGGCCCTCTCTCACCGCCGAACGCCTCCGTTACGGTCGAACGCCTTCGCCCGGGCAGGGGCGCTCGCCGGAAACGGAGGCGTTCGGCGGGGGGGCGGTCCCGGTTCGACGGGGCGTGCCGGGGTCGTTAGGGTGCG
>JAXGTK010000075.1:0-12165 GCA_040774965.1 Propionicimonas sp.
GTTGAGTACGACCCACTCGCACTCGGCGGCGTCCACGATGGACCGGCTCGCGTCCCGGGTGGCGCAGGGCGGCGTGCTCACCGTCGAGGAGGCGTACCGCCAGATCGCGCACCACATCCACCTCCTCATCCACGTGCGGCTGGTGGACGACTCCTGGCGCGGCGGCCTGCGAACGCGGACCGTCGCCGAGATCCGCCAGCTCACCGGCGGGCTCGAGAACGGGCGGCCGGTGACCCACCTCGCCTACCGCGAGGGCGACGGCGAGCACTGGTTCAACCCCGATCCGGGGCTGCTCACCGAACTCGCCCCGTTCACCGCCGCGTGGAGGACGTGATGGGCACCTTCCTGGCGGCGGTCTGCGGCGTCCTCATCGCGGGCGGGGTGGTGTTAGCGGTAGCAGGTTTCAACAGGCCTCCCGCTCAGCAGGGGCCGTCATCCACAGGGCTGTGGAAAAGTCTTGTGGACAGTCGCACGGGCAGGGCCGTCCGGCGCCGCTGGTGGCAGGTGCTGCTGGCCCTCGCCGCGGGGCTCGTCGCGGCCTCGCTGACCGGTTGGCCGCTGCTCGCCGTGCTGGTTCCCGCCGTGGCCTACGGCCTGCCCGCGATCCTCTCCGCGCCGCCCAACCGCGACCTCGCGCTGCTGGAGGCGCTCGACCGGTGGGTGCGCACCCTCGGTTCCCTGTTGCCCACCGGCCGCTCCGTCTCCGACGCGATCCGCGTGTCGGTGCGACAGGCACCCGCGCTGCTCGCGCCGCACCTGCGGCTGCTCACCGCCCGCCTCGACGACCGCTGGACGATCCAGCAGTCGCTGTTCGCGCTCGCCGACGACCTCGACAGTGCGGATGCGGACGCGGTGCTCGCCGCGCTCGCCCTCGCCGCGCAACGTGGCGGGACGGGCGCCAGCGCCACCCTCGCGGCCCTCGCCGACAACGTCCAGGACCGCCTGCGGGCCCTGCGTGAGATCGAGACCGAGCGCGCCAAGCCCCGCTTCGTCGTCCGGCAGGTGACACTGATCACGGTCGTGGTGCTCGCGCTGGCCCTGGTCTTCGGCGGCTCGTTCTTCGAGCCCTACGGCAGCGACCTCGGGCAGGTCCTGCTCGCCGCCCTGGTGACCGCCTACCTCGGCTCGCTGCTGTTCCTGCGCCGGATGACCCTGCCCCGTCCACGGCAGCGGATCCTGAGGAGGGCGACGTGAACGGCCTCCTGCTCTCCATCGCCAGCGGCGCGCTGGCCGCGTTCGGGCTGTGGGCGCTCGCGGGGCTGCTGCTGCCCGTCCGTCCGCGCCTGGCCGACGCGCTCGACCTGCTGGACGGACGGCTCGGCGCACCACCCGAGCCGTCCGGCACCGGCCTCGACCGGCTCGGCGGCTGGTTGCGACTCCGGCTGCACCGACCGGTCTCCGCAGCCACGCTGCGCCGGCTCCGGATCGCGGGACGCAGCATCGACCGGCACTACGCGCACAAGGCGGTCGCCGGGCTCGCCGGACTCGTCCTGCCCTCACTGGCCGGGGCCGCCTTCGCGATCGCGACCGGCGGCGGCTTCGCGGTGCCCGCCGTTGCCGGCCTCGTGCTGGCGGTGGGCGGGTTCTTCCTGCCCGACCTCCTGCTGCGCAGTGCCGACACCGAACGCACCGAGGACGCCACCGAGTCGCTGCTCACCTACTTCGACCTCGTCACCCTTGAGCGGCTCGCCAACTCCTCCGGCAGCCAGTCGCTGCGCGCCGCCGCGTCGGTCAGCGACACCACCGTGTTCACCGCGATCCGGGATGCCCTGGAGCGGGCCCGCCTCGAACAGCGTCCGCCCTACAACGAACTACAGCAGCTCGGTCGCGAGCTCGACCTTCCGGCACTGGTCGACGTCGCCGACGTGATGTCGCTGGACGAGTCCGGCGCTGCCCTGTCCGGTGCCCTGCGCGCCCGCGTCCGCGAACTCAGGGACGCCCACCTGACCCGGTCGAGGATCGCCGCGTCCGCCGTCTCCGAACGGATGGCGTTCTTCATGGTGATTCCCTCGATCGTCTTCGGACTGTTCTTCCTCGTGCCGCCCATCCTGAGGCTCCTGAGCGGCTGAACCCACCCCTGAGAAGGAGAAACGATGAGATTCGTGCACCTGCTGGTGGCCGCACTGGTCGGACCGCCACCGCGCCGGAACCAGTGCGGGTTGTCGCAGTCCACCGAGACGGCCCTCCTGATGGGCGGGGCGGTGCTGGTGGCCGGCGCCGTGGTCACCGCCGTCATCGTCTATGTGAACGCCAAGCTCCCGAGACCGTGAACCGGGGTCGCGCCCGGGCGCGCGGCCAGCGCGGAGTGGCCGAGTCCACCCAGTGGGCGCTGCTGCTGCCACTGCTGCTGGCGCTCGTGCTCGGACTGGTGCAACTGGGCGTCTGGCTGCACTCGCGGACGGTCGCGGCCCAGGCGGCCGCCGCGGTGGCCGACCTGCGTGCCACCGGCCCGCAGGCGGAGGCGTCCGCGCAGGAGACGGGCCGCCGGATCGCCACCGAGGGCGGGCTGGAGCAGGTCGAGATCGCCGTGGACGCTGACGCCGGCCACCTCGTCGTCACGGTCAGCGCCCGCGCGCCACTGTTCTTCGACATGGGCCAGGGCGCGATCGTCGAGCGAGCGGTGCTCCCGCTGGAACAGGTGACCCGATGAGCACCGCCCCCACCCAGCGCGGCGCGGCCGCCGTCGAGTTCGCGATGATCGTCCCGGTCGTCGTGCTCCTGTTCGGGCTCGTCGTGGGCGGCGCCCGCACCTGGCTGGCCCGTGGTGCCATCGAGCAGGCCGCCGCGGCGGCGGCGCGCGGCGTCTCCCAGGCGCGGACGCCGGCCGAGGCCGGGCAGGTCGCCGCCGACCTGGCCCGCGCCCAGGCCGCGACGGGAGGCCTGCGCTGCTCCCGCTGGCTCGTCGACGTGGCCGCGTCCGCGCGCGCCTCGGCCCCCGGGCGCCCCGGGACGGTCGGGGTGAGCGTCACCTGCGAGGTGCCGCTGGAGGACGTGCTCGTACCCGGCTGGCCGGGGGCGGTCGAGGTGCGCGCCTCCGCGTCCGCCGTCGTGGACACCTATCGAGGGAGGCAGTGATGCGCTGGTTGCGGGGCCTGGGAGCCCTGGTCGTCCTCGGGGTCGTACTCGTCGGAGCCCCGTTCGCCCTGCTCGCGTGGGGACGCTTCCCGGCCGACCTCACGAGCCTGACCCGGCCCGACGACGGGACGTTGCTGCTCGCCGTGCTGACCGTCGCCGGCTGGCTGTCGTGGACGGCGTTCGCCCTGGCCACGCTGGCCGAGGCGATCCGGCTCGGCGACCGGGAGCACCGGACGCTCCGGCTCCCGCTGCTCGGCGGGCTGCAGCAGCTCAGCGCGGGCCTGCTGGTCGCCGTCCTCGCCCTCGCCCCCGGAGTCGCGGCGTCGCAGTCCCCCGTGCAACCGCCGGCCGCGGCGGCCGAGCCCGAACCCGCGCCGCCAGAACCCGCTGCCGCGGCGCGGGCCGTCGAGGAACCCGCCGTCGAGCCTGCGGAAAGCTACCTGGTCGAGCCCGGTGACGACCTGTGGACGGTCAGCGCCCGCCTGCTCGGCGACGGCGGACGCTGGCGCGAACTCGTCGCCGCGAACCCCGAACTGCTGCGCGACCCGACCGACCGGCTCACCCCGGGCACCCGGCTCGCGCTGCCCGCCTCGGCGCGGCGCGCACCCCTGACCGTCACCGTGGAGCGCGGCGACACCCTGAGCGGCCTCGCCCTGGAGCACCTCGGTGCAGCCGGCCGCTGGCCCCGGATCGCCGGGGCCAACCGGGACCTGGTCACCGACCCCGACCACATCGAGGTGGGCTGGCGGCTCGCCATCCCGGGAGTGGCGAATTCCCCAAGGGCCGGGCAGCAGCATCGGGGGAGCGCCCGCTCGGCCGACGACACCGGCCGGTCGGACCTCCCCTCGCCGGGCGAGGTCTCCGGTGCTCCGGGGGACGCTGCGTCCGCCCCGCCCTCCGCCCCGGAACCGGAGACCCGGACCCGGCAGACCGCCGGGTCGGGAACGGCTCCCGCCACGGTCGATCCGGCGTCCGACCCGGCCCTGCCCCTGCTGGGCACGCTCGGCACTCTGGCCGCCGCCGCGATCATCGGCGTCGTCGAGACCCGACGGTTCCTCCGGCTGAGGGAGCGCCCGGTGGGCCGCCGGCTGGTCCCGCCCGACGAGAGCGCGGCCCGGCTGCGCGCCGCCCTCGGCGTGCGGCAGGAGCCCGACCGGCTCGCCGCGCTCGATGCCGCCCTGCGTGCGGTCGGACGTCACTGCCACGCGGCCGGCGTCCCGCTGCCCGAACTGGAACGGGTGGTGGCCGGGCGCGAACGGATCACCCTCGAGTGGGCGGGCGAAGCGGGCCCGCCGCCGGCCGGGTTCACCGGCACGGCCCAGCGCTGGGACGCGTTGGTCGCCGCACCGCCGGACCCCGCCGAACACCCCTGCCCCTACCCGGCGGTCGTCAGCCTGGGCAGCACCGCGGACGGCGACCTCGTGCTCGTGGACGCCGAGCGCTCCCGGGTGCTCGGCGTGGCCACCGATGACGCCGAACTGGGCCGGTCCGCCCTGGCCGCGATGGGCGTCGAACTCGCCTGCGCACCGTGGTCGGACGGCGTCCGGCTCGTCGCGGTCGGCGCGGACGCGGGACTCGTCGCCCTGGCGGGCGGCGACCGGGTCGAGGTGGTGGCCACCGTCCCGGACGCCGCCGAGCGGCTGCGCGCGCTCGTGGCCGGGCGGCGGGCCGCCCTCGCGCAGGAGCCGCTCGCGTCCCTGCGCGTCGACCCGGACCGGGCGGACGCGGTGGCGCCGGTCGTGTTCTGCCTGCTCGACGACGTGCCGACGTCCCTCGCCGACGAACTGGACGAGGTGCTGGCCGGACCCGGCACCGGTGTCGCCGCCCTGCTGGCCACCCGACCCGGGGCGGACGCGCGCTGGCAGGTCGGTGGCGACGTCCACCAACCCCGCGGACTGCTCGCCGGCGTCCGTGAACCGCTCCGCGCCCACGCCATCGGCGAGTCGACCCGGGCCGGGGTGTCCCGGCTGTTCCACGCCGCCGACTCCGACGCCACCACCAGCGCGCCGTGGTGGCGCGACCCCGGGGTCGCCGACGACAACGTGCTCGCCCTGCCCCAACGCGCCCTCAGGGAGGGGGATCCCGTGGACATCGTCAGGTTCGTCCCCGCCACCGAGCACCCGCAGGTGCTGCTGATCGGTCCCGCAGAACTCCGCGGCGCCGCCGGCCCGGAGCCGACCCGCTCGCGCCAGCAACTGGTGGAGCTCTGCGCCTGGCTGCTGGAGCACCCGGGCAGCATGGCCACCGCGATGGCCGCGGGGCTGATGGTGGCCGAGAGCACCCGCCGGTCCAACCTGAGCCGCCTGCGCGCCTGGCTGGGCGACGCTCCCGACGGTGCGGCGTACCTTCCCGACGCCTACTCCGGACGCGTGCTGCTGCACCCGGGCGTCACGTCAGACTGGCACCGCCTGCAGGTGCTGCTCGCGCCCGGGGTGAACCGGGTCGGGGACAGCACGCTGGTGGCCGCGCTCGACCTCGTCCGCGGAGCTCCGCTGGCCGATGCGGCACCGACCCAGTGGCACTGGGCGGAGGAACTGCGCACCGACGTGTCCTGCGCGCTGCGCGACGTCGGGGTCGTGCTCACCGAGCGGGCGCTGGAGCGCGGCGACGTCGACCTGGCGCGCTGGGCGGCGTCCCGGGCCCTGGTGGTCGCGCCCGAGGACGAGCAACTGATGTGCGCGCGGATCCGCACCGAACTGCGGGCCTCGAACACCGCGGAGGTGGAGCGCCTGGTGAACCACGTCACCCGGCAGGCCCGCGTCCTCGGCGTCGACCTGCTGCCGGAGACCGTGGAGCTCTGCCAGCAGGCGCTGGAGGGACGCGTCCGGGCTCGCGCCTAGGGGTGCGGAACAGAGGTCTCCGGGGCTCGCCCCGAGCACTCCCGCCCCAGCTGTCACAGCCGAATCAGGTTTCTGGTCAACCCGCGTCCGGCCGCACTAACCTGAGAGGATCCTGAGGGAATGGGGTTCGCGAGCCGCCACCGCGAACCTGACGCAGAGGAGGGGTCGTGCTCACGTTCCGCGGTCGGCCGGTCCGGATCTCTGTGCTCCGCGCGCTCTTCCTGGCCCTGTTGATCTCGTTGATGACCGTCGTGCTGGTCACGCTGCCGGCGCCCGCTGCGGCACTGTGCCTGGTGCACCTGCGCTGACGCGTTGGGTGGACCGAATCAGGAACCGTCCCCAATTCGGTCCGCGGCCCCGCTTGGGGACGGTTCCTGATTCGGTCCACCCGGCTGCGGTGGGCACTTGCCGCACCACCCCTCCCGGGCGGACGCACCCCTGATTAGGCTGCCGCCGTGCCGAACCCGCGCCCGCCCCGGCGGCCGTCCGCCCCCGCGGTCTGGGTCGGCGCCGTCGTGGCCGTGCTGCTGCTGGCCACCGCCACCCTCGGGCAGCCCGTCGCCTTCCCCGCGTCCGGCGCAGGAGGCTGGCTGCCCGCCGACGGCACCCGGCAGCGGTTCGCCGGACCGGACGGCACCGTCGCGACCGAGTGGGCCCTCGACCGCGCCATCGGGCTGGTCGGCTCGGGTCCGCCGGCGTTCTCCACGTGGCTGGGTCTGACCTCGCTCGACTGGCAGACCGCCGCCCTCGCCCGGCGCAGCACGGTCACCACCGCCGCGTCCGGGCAGGTCACCGGACGCACCGACACGATGTTCAGCGTCGCCGGAGACGGCGTCCGCACCGAGGTCGAGGCACCGGTCCCCGGGACCGCCCGGATCTTCGTGCCCGGCCGGCTCGACGTCCCCGAGGGCCTGGCCATCGGACGCACCTGGAGCTCCGAGGGCGTCGTGGCCCTGCAGGACGGCGACACCACCGGACGCGCCTACCGCGCCGACTACACCGCCGAGCGGCCCGCCCGGGTCGCGGCCGGCTGCGTGGTTGTCGCCATGCGGCTGCAGGTGACCGGCGAGCCCGACGAGGAGAACCGACGCACCTGGTGCCGCGGCGAGGGCATCGTCGGCTACACGGACGCCGCCGGCACGTGGCAGCCCACCGACGTCGCGCCGCCCGTCACCGCACCACCGGGGGCCGGATTCGACTGGAGCAGCGCCGACCGGCTCTCCTTCTCGTCCCGAGCCGTGAACCAGCCAGGCATCGGCATCGCCTACGTCAGCCCGGTCACCCCGCCGGGGGTGCTGCCCGACGGCACCCTCGTGTTCACCAACGGCGTGGTCGGCGACGTGATCGCCCTCGACGCCGCGACCGACCCGCCGCCCGCCGCGTGGCGCGCGCGTCCCGGTGGCCACAACACCGCCGCCGCCACGTTCGGCGGCATCACCGTGGCCGCCGGCACGGCCCGCCGGCTGGTCGCCTACGGCCCGTCCGGGCAGTGGCTGTGGCAGCAGCGGCTCGACGACCTGGCCGTGGTCGCCCCGGCCCGCCTGGACGACCTGGTGGTCGTCGCCACCCTCGACGGCGCCGTCACCGCCTACGACCTGGCCACGGGGACGCAGCGGTGGCGCCGCACCGTCGCCGCCGAGGTCAGGGTGGCGCCGGTCGTCGCGGACGGACGCGTGCTCGTGGTCGACCAGTCCGGGCAGCTCACGTGCCTGGACGCCTCCGGCGCCGAGCAGTGGACGTCCGACGTCGGCCGGATCGCGTACTTCGGGGTCAGCGCAGGGGACGCCCCGGTCGTCGTGCTGCCGTCCTCGGACGGGCCGCACGTGCAGGGGCTCTCGCTGGTCGACGGCAGCCGGGTCTGGCGCGTGCGGGAGAGCGTGACCACGCACGACGTCATCGTGCTTGACTCCGCCGTGGTGTTGCGGGACTACGACGAGGCCGCGGCCCTCGACCCGGCCACCGGGGCGCGGCGCTGGACGTGGCGCGGCGCCCGCACCTACGCCGGCATCGGCGGCGGCGACCGGATGCTGCTGCTCACCGCCGACCGGCTCGTGCTGGTCGACGGGAACGGCCGGGAGGTGCGCGGGTGGCCCGTGTCGATCGGCGACGTCACCGGCTCCACCGCCTACCTCACCGCCGCCGGGGGGCGGGTGCTCGGCTACGGACCGACCGGGATCGTGGTGGGGGTGGCCGGATGAACCGCGTCCTCGCCGAGTTCACCGCCGCCGCCCGCGACGTGCTCCGGATCACCTTCGTGGACCCCGTGCGCCACGGGCGTCCCCGGCCCCGGGAGTGGCCGCGGGGCCTGCCCCAGGTGGGCGCTGCCACGGCCGTGCTGTCCGGTCTGCTCGGCCTGGCGATCCTGTTCGCGGTGCCGCTGCGCGGGCTGGGCGAACTCACCTCCTCGACCAGCACCTCGCACGCCGTGCCCGCCCTCGCCCTGCCGCTGCTGCTCACGGGCACGCTGTTCTCGTTCATCCTGGCCGGCACGGCCGCGCTGCGCGCCTCCTGGTGGCTGCGGCTCCTGCTGCTCGTGCTGGGCGCCGCCGTGGTCTTCTTCTTCAGTGCCAGGGCCGCCGGGAACCTCCTGCTGGTCGCGGTGCCGGTGGCCCTCTACCTGGCTCTGGTCGTGTTCACGTTCGTCCGTGCCCGGCGCCCGTACGCGTGGTGGGAACTCGTCGTCGTGGCCGGCCTGATGACCGGCGCCACCGTGTTGCCGTGGCTCGCGCCCGCCGGCGACGTCGCCTGGGGCGTCGACCTGCGTCCGACCGTCCTGGACGGCGCCCTGGTCAGCCTGCAGCCGCTCATCCTGCCCGCGATGCTGGTGGCTGGCAGCGCCCCTGCCCAGGTCGTCGTCACCGGCGCGCAGGCCACCGCGTCCCGTCCGGTCGGACGGGGGCTGTTCGGGACGGGCTTCGCCGCCGCGGTCCTCTGGCTCGGCGTCGTCACCTGGCTGGGCCTCGGCACGGATGACTACACGCTGTCCGCCTTCGTCGCGGCTGCGGTTGCCCTGCTGGCCGTCACGGCACTCGTGGGAGTCCTGCTCTGGCGTGCCGGCTTCTCCGCGCCACCCGAGCCCGCCCACTACCCCGAGGTCTGGGGAGGATGGCTCTACCCGTTGGCGGTGGCGATGCTGGCGGTCTACGTCGTCACGATCCCGGTCAACATCGTGCGCGCGCTGGCCGGCTTCGCCGGACTCGTCCCGGTGGCCGGCCTGCTGGATGCGGCCTGGAACCTGTTCCTGGACAACAACCCGGGGGTGCTCAGCCGCGGCGTGCTGGGGCTGGTCGTGCTGGTGGTGGCGGTGCGGTTCGGTGCCCGCTCGCGGATGGTGGAGGCGGTCGCGCTCGGGGGCTTCGCCGTCCTCCTGCTGCTGGACGCGATCGGGCTCGTGCCCGGGTTGGAGTTCCTGCAGGACCGGAGCACGGCGGCGATGGGGCTGATCGCGTCGGTGGTGGCGCTGGCCGCGGCCGCGGTCGCTCTCTCGCGACGTCGCTTCGACCGCGGCCGGGCGGTCGGGGTGATGACCGTGGTGCTGCTGGCCGTCCTCTACCCGCACCGCGACCTGATCTCCGACCCGCTCAGCACGGCGCTCGCGTCCACCGGGGCGGTCGTGCTGGTGTTCGGGCTCGCCTGGCGGGCGTTCACCGAGGCCGAGGTCACCAATGAGGGCTCGCGACGCTATCCGCAGGCGACGCGCGTCCTGCTGTTCCTCGCGAACGCGCTGCTCGCCACCACCGGCGTCGCCTACGTGGCCCTGTCCCGCGGACTGGGCACGGACGCGGACCCGACCGTGTGGGCCGAACTCGGGGACGCCACGCTGGGCGACCCGCTCTACGTCGCCGGGCTGGTCGCCGGCCTGTGGCTGGTGCTGCGTCCGGCCACCGAGCCCCCGCTTCGCTACGCGTAGGTCGACGACGCTACCGATCGACGCGTAGCACCGTGGACCTGCGCGTAGCGAAGCCGGGGCGGCCCGGCGGTCCGGCGAAGCCCGGGGAGTCCGGCGGTCAGGAGGCGGACGGGTCGAACAGCGAGGGCTCGTCCCGCCGGGCGGCCAGCCAGCCGTCCCGGTAGTCGCGCAGGATGGCCGGCCAGTCGGTCTGGACGGCGTCCACCCCGAGGGCGAGGACGGGACCGTACGCCTCCTCGGGCGAGGTGCTGATCGCGAGCTCGTCGTCCAGACCGCCGAACAGCGGGACGCCCGTGGTCAGGGTCACGGTGTTCACGAACACGAACACGCCCAGCTCCTGGAACTCCTCGATCACCGAGGGCGAGAACCACGGGTGCTGGCGGGTGCTGGTGATCAGCTCGACGCCGACGGTGTTGAGCTCGGGGTCGTTCACCACCCGGTACACGTCGTCGGGGGTGGAGCAGATCGGCACGAACGGGAACTTCACGTCGAACGCGCGCAGCCGATCGAGCGCGGCCTCCTCCCAGGCCGGGCACTTCATCAGGAGCTGGTGGGCCATGTACAGCCCGTCCAGCGCCTTCAGCAGGTTGGGCCAGCGCCACCAGGAGCGGTCGATGTTGAACAGCGCCCGGGTGTCCTTGAACTTCCGCAGCACCGGCAGCAGGTGGTCCACCCGGGCGATGCGCCCGGGCCGGTCGACCCAGATGTAGGACGCCTGGTCGACCTCCGCCGTGCTGAGGGTCTGCAGGTTCGTCTCGAAACCCAGCGTCTCGACCTCGGTGCCGTCGTGGAACAGGTAGAACTCGCCGTCACGGGACGCCGAGACGTCGAGCTCCACCATGCCGGCGCCCTGCAGCAGCGCCGCCCTGATGGCGAGTTCGGTGTTCACCGTGATGCTGCCGCCGGCACTGCCCCGGTGCGCCACGATCAGGACCTTCTCGGTCTCGATGACGTCATTGATGAGGGCGTTCATGGCAGCGAAACGGGGCTGGCCGAACATCACACCTCCACGAGAAACATGCCGACCTCGTCGTCGGCACATTTCCGATGGTACCCACCTCCGCGTCCGACTATCCGGGTTCGGCACGGACCCGACTGCCGGAGTGGAAGGATGGTCCAGGCTCGACCCGACGACGAGGTGAGGCGAGCTTGCTCGCGTTCACCGAGGAGGAGGGTGGCGCGAAGCGCTAGAGCAAAGGAGTGTCATGGCCGAATTCCGCTATGAGGACATGCTGCCGATCGGGGACGACCCCACCCCGTACCGGCTCCTCACCACGGAGGGCGTGGAGACGGTCGAGGGACCGGACGGACGCACCTTCCTGAAGGTGGCTCCGGAGGCACTGGACCTGCTCGCCGAGACCGCGATGCATGACATCGCGCACTACCTGCGTCCGGCCCACCTGGCCCAGCTGCGCACGATCCTGGACGACCCCGAGGCCAGCCCGAACGACCGGTTCGTCGCGCTCGACCTGATGAAGAACGCCAACATCGCCGCCGGCGGCGTCCTGCCGATGTGCCAGGACACCGGCACCGCGATCATCATGGGCAAGCGCGGCCAGCAGGTGCTGAGCGAGGGGACGGACGAGCTGCCGCTCAGCCGGGGCGTGTTCGACGCCTACACCAGGCTGAACCTGCGCTACTCCCAGAACGCGCCGCTGACGATGTGGGAGGAGAAGAACACCGGCTCGAACCTTCCCGCCCAGATCGAGCTCTACGCCGACACCGCGCCCGGCCACGAGAACACCTACAAGTTCCTGTTCATGGCCAAGGGCGGCGGCTCGGCGAACAAGAGCTACCTGTACCAGGAGACGAAGGCGATCCTGAACCCCGCGTCGATGATGAAATTCCTCGACGAGAAGGTCCGCTCGCTCGGCACGGCCGCCTGCCCGCCGTACCACCTGGCGATCGTGGTCGGCGGCACGTCCGCGGAGTTCGCGATGAAGACCGCGAAGTACGCCTCGGCGAAGTACCTCGACTCGCTGCCGACTTCAGGTTCGATGAGTGCCCACGGGTTCCGCGACACCGAACTCGAGGAGCAGGTGCTGGAGCTGACCCGGCAGATGGGCATCGGCGCCCAGTTCGGCGGAAAGTACTTCTGCCACGACGTGCGCGTCGTGCGGCTGCCGCGGCACGGGGCGTCCCTGCCGGTGGCGATCGCGGTGTCCTGCTCGGCCGACCGGCAGTGCCTCGGCAAGATCACCCCCGAGGGCGTGTTCATCGAGCAACTGGAGACCGAGCCGGCCCACTTCATGCCCGAGACCACCGACGAGCACCTCGAGGGAGGCGATGTCGTCGAGATCGACCTGGGCCGGCCGATGCCGGAGATCCTGGCCGAGCTGA
>JAXGTK010000076.1:0-12124 GCA_040774965.1 Propionicimonas sp.
GCGACCTGACGCTGAGGAACACCCTCCGCGACCAACCGCCTGATCAATGCCCAGTCCTCCACCGAGATCACCGTCCCAATCGTGGTCAGGTGGCCTCGTTTTCGACCGTCGCAGTGGCCTCGTTTTCAACCGTCGCCGACACCGTCGTCACCAACCCCTCCGTGGCAGCCCGGTCGAGCAAGACCCGAGTGCGACGGATGAGCTGCCCCCCGCACGAGGGCCCCAATCCAGCCGGGGCCTCGACCCCTCCAGGCCCCGGCTGAAATAACCCTCCCGGCCTCCCCTCGCCGCAGAGACACCGACAGCTCCCTCCCCCCAAGGCTCCGCCCACCTCTCCCCGGAGCGAACACGACTCCACCCACTCTCTCCAGGAGAGTGGGTGGAGTCGTTTCTCCTGCCGGGATGGATCGCTGCACCAAACGCTGCACCAAGTCCCGCCGCCCGGGTCGCCGACACCCGAATCAACTGGCACGATTTCCCACGAGAGCCTGCTTCGGCCAAGGCACTCACCACCGGCCACGCAGGGACCACGTCCCCGGTCCCGCCCGGCTCCGTCCGCCTGGAGCCCCGGTGGTGCAGGATCCGCGCGCACTGGGATTGCGCGAGGGGGTCCACGGCCGGGGTCATCACGAATCCCGTGACCCCGGCTCCTGACCTTCCGGCCCGCGCGTACCGCGACCCCACTCCTGTGCGAGACTCGTGCGGTGCGCGCCTACCAGGAGATCCTCCAGATCCCGGGCGCGCTGAGGTTCAGCTCGGCGGGGCTGCTGGCCCGCTCCGGCGGCGCGATGATGGGGCTGGGCATCGTGCTGATGGTCTCCGCGCTGTACGGCAGCTACGGGCTGGCCGGGGCCCTCGTCGCGGCCAACGCTGTTGCCTGGGCGCTCGGGACGGCGGTGCTGTCCAACCTCGTCGACCGCTACGGCCAGCGACGGGTGATGTACCCGGCCACTGTCGCCTCCGCCGGCACGCTCGCCGTGCTCGTCGTGTTCGCCGTCCTGCAACTCCCGGCCTGGACCCTGTTCGCCCCGGCGATCGTCAGCGGCGCCACCGGCGGCTCCCCGGGCGCCCTCGTCCGCGCCCGCTGGAGCCACGTCACCGCCGACGCCCACCAGTTGCACGCCGCGTTCTCGCTGGAGTCGACCCTCGACGAGGTCACCTTCGTCATCGGCCCGGTGCTGGCCACCGCCCTTTCCACCAGCGTCCACCCGGCGGCGGGACTGGTCGCGCCGATCGTGCTGTCCCTGCTCGGCGCCCAGTTGTTCTACTCCCAGCGCGCCACCGAGCCGCCCGTGGCGCCGCACGAATCCGGTATTGGCCGCTCCGGGGCACTGAGCCGGTTCATCCTGCTCACCCCGGGCGTCGCGGCCGTCGTCGCGGTGAACCTGCTGATGGGCGGCGTGTTCGGTGGCGTGGACGTGAGCGTGGTCGCCGCCACCACCGACTGGGGAGTCCGCTCGGCGTCCGGCGCCATCCTCGCGGTGTTCTCCGCCGCGTCCGGCGTGGCCGGCCTGCTCTACGGCGCCCGGCACTGGCGCTCACCCCTGCCGGGCCGCTTCGTCACCGGCGTGGTCGCACTGTTCGTCGCCACCCTCGGGCTCCACCTGGCCAGTTCCGTGCTGGTCCTGACAGCGGTCGGCGTGCTGATCGGCCTGAGCGTCGCCCCGACCTTCATCAACGGCAACACCCTGATCGGGCGCCTCGTGCTGCGCGAGCGGCTCACCGAGGGACTGGCCTGGGCGGGCACGGGCATCGGCATCGGGGTCGCCATCGGTTCGAGCATCACCGGCGGCGTCATCGACACCGGCGGCTATCCGGCCGGCTTCGGGGTCGTCACGGGGTTCGCCGCACTCGCCGCACTGATCGCGATCGGCTCCTGGGCGTCCGTCCGTCGCGCCGAACGGCGGGTGTCCGCCGGCGACCGCCCGGACGGCGCGCGGGACACCGTTGTCGAATAACGCGGATATGCCCCCCGGGGTGTCCATCCGAGGGATAATGCCGGTGTCCGCACTGACGAGCAATCCTCCCCATTGACGAGGTAGCCTCGGCGCGGAGCCCAACTCAAGGAAGAGTGTGCATGTCCACGAATACAGCGCAGTTCCCCGGTGTGCCCGACGTCATCAACGGCAACGGCGCCGTCGCCTACGTGATGAAGCACGTGTGCGGCGGCGTCATCGGCTACCCGATCACCCCGTCCACCGAGATCTCCGAGATCTTCGAGGCCGCCCGGGCCGAGGGCCAGCTCAACGTCTGGGGCAAGCACCCGTTCTTCGTCGAGACCGAGGGTGAGCACTCCGCGCAGAGCGGCGCGCTCGGCGCGGCGCTCGTCGGCGGCAACTACATCTCCAACGCCTCCTCCAGCCAGGGCATCCTGTACGGCCTGGAGTCGCACTACGTCACCGTCGGCAAGAAGATCGGCGGCTTCGTGCTGCAGGTGGCCGCCCGCGTGGTGAGCAAGCACTCCCTGAACGTGATGGCCGGCCACGACGACGTGTACGCCCTGCTGCCCAGTGGCTACACCATCCTGTTCGGCTCCAACCCGCAGGAGGCGGCCGACCTCGCGGCGATCTCCTACCGGGCCTCGGCGCTGTCGCTGATCCCCGTGGCCAACGCGATGGACGGCTTCGCCACCAGCCACGTGATGAGCGAGGTGCTGCTGCCCGAGCCGGCACTGCTGCGCACCTTCCTCGGCGACCCGTCCGGACGGATCGCCTGCCCGACGCTCGCCCAGGAGATGCTGTTCGGAGCCAAGGGCCGGGTGTTCCAGCTGAACCGCTACCTCGACCGGCACGCCGACGACTTCACGCCCGCCGACCTCACTGCCCTGCGCAACTGGCTCGGCGCCCGCGGCCCGCGGGTCGAGGCGGACGACTCCGGCGACCTGATCGAGGAGACGCTCGACCGCGTCCCGGTCGCCCTGCAGGCGCAGTGGCGGCGGCAGTGGCTGAACGCCTGGCCGGCCGGCAGCCGCCAGATGGTCCCCGCGCTGGTCGACCCGCACAACCCCGGCCTGACCGGGCCCGTGCAGAACCAGCCCGACTTCCAGGCCGGCTCCGCCGACCACCGCACCCACTTCGCCAGCGCCGTGCCCGCGCTGGTCCGGCAGGCGATGGCCGAGTACTCCGAGCTCACCGGACGCGAGTACTCCCCCGTGATGGCCTACGACTGCGAGGACGCCGACTACGTGATGGTCGGCATGGGCTCGATCACCGACGACGTCCGCGCCGTGCTGCCCTTCCTGCGCGCGCAGGGCCTGAAGGTCGGGGTCGTGTCGGTGAAGCTCCTGCAGCCCTTCCCCGAGGCCGAACTGGTCGCTGCCCTGAAGAACGCGAAGGCCGTCACCGTGCTCGAGCGCTCGGACGACACCGCGCTCACCCGGCTGGTCACCCAGGCGCTGTTCCACGCCCGCTCGAACGCCGAGGCGGGCGACGACACCCCGTACCCCGGGGTGGAGTCGCTCGGCGCGATCCCGCGCCTGACCACCGCCATCTTCGGGCTCGGTGGCCACGACATCCAGCCGCGCTACGTGGTGGCGGCGTTCCGCAACATGGCCAAGGCGTCCCCGTCCCCGCTGGTCTACCTCGGCTCGCAGTTCTTCACCCCGAACCCGACGCCCGCGGTCGCGGCCATCCAGGACCGGCTCCGCGAGGCCTACCCGGAGACCGAACTGATGGCCCTGGAGACCGAGCCCAACCCGGCGGTGCTGCCCACCGGCAGCCTGCGGATCAGGTTCCACTCCGTCGGCGGGTACGGGACGGTGGCCACGGGCAAGCTGCTCACCGACGTGCTGTCCTCACTGCTGGGCATGCACTCCAAGTCGGCCCCCAAGTACGGCTCGGAGAAGTCCGGCGCGGCGACGAACTACTACATCACCCTCTCGCCCGAACCCGTCCTGCTCACCAACGCCGAGCTCGAGGACGTCGAGCTCGTGATCTGCCCCGACCACCAGGTGTTCTCCCACACCAACCCGCTGAAGGGCCTGATCCGGGGCGGCACGCTGATCATGCAGTCGGACAAGGAACCGACGGCGGTCTGGCGCGAGCTGCCCGCCTTCGCCCGCCGCACGATCCGCGAGCGCGGCGTGACCTTCCTCGTGCTGGACGCCTTCGCGATCGCCCGCGCCCACGCCCCCAACCCCGAACTCGAGACCCGCATGATGGGCATCGCCTTCATCGGCGCGATCCTGGGCCAGGTCGGCATCGAGGGCGGCATCGCCGAGATCGAGGCCGAGGTGCGCGCGGAGCTGGCCAAGAAGTTCGGCCGTCGCGGCGAGACCGTGATCGAGGCCAACCTCGCGGTGATCCGGGACGGCATCAAGGCCGTCGCCGTCGACTACGCCGACCCGGCGTTCGAGGCGATCGAGGCCGACCCGATCCTGGCCGGCGTGCGGGAGTCGCTGTCCGCGGCGATGACCCCGAGCGTCAGCCGCGAGCGCACCAGCGGGCTGTTCGACCCCGGCTACTACGAGGAGATGGTGGCCCGGCCGTTCCGCGAGGGCACCATCGACGAGGCCCCCGTGCTGCCCGGCACCGGCCTGTTCATGCCCGTCGGCACGGGCGCGGCCAAGAACAAGGGCATCTTCCGGCGCACCGTCCCGGTGTTCGACCCGAGCGCCTGCACGGCCTGCATGGAGTGCGCGCTGGCCTGCCCCGACAACGCCATCCCGAACACCGGCCACGAGCTCGGTGACCTGCTCGGCGCGGCCATCGACGCCGCCGGGCTCAGCGAGAGCGAGCGGGCCACCTGGTACGGGCTCGTACCCGAGTGGACGGCCGCCGTGCGGGAGGTCTTCGCGGCCGACTCCGCCGCCACCGACTTCGCTGCCGTGGCCCGGACGGCTGCGTCCGCCCTGCCCGAGGACCGGCTCCCGGCCGGCCAGCTGGACGCGGTGGTCACCGCCATCGCCGCCTTCCCGGTCGCCCGGACGCGTCCGCTGTACGACGCCGCCGAGAAGGCCGTGCCCGGTTCGGGCGTCCTGTTCTCCGCGGTCGTCGACCCGTGGAAGTGCACCGGCTGCCTGCAGTGCGTCGAGGTCTGCGGGCCGGACGCGCTGACCTCCACCGACCAGGACGACGTGCTGCTCGGCATGCTCGAGACCCGGTTCGAGCGGCTGACGAAGCTGCCCGACTCGCCGGCCCGGCTCTCCGCCGAGGCCACCGCCCCCGGCGGCGACATCAAGCGGATCATGCTGAACCGCGCCGACTACTACTCGATGACCGGTGGGCACGGCGCATGCCGCGGCTGCGGCGAGGTCACCGCCATCCACCTGCTGAACTCGCTCAGCCACCGGATCGGTGAGGAGCGGCGCCAGGTGCACCTGCGCGAACTGGACGAGACGCTGGACCGGCTGGCCTCGCTGCACGAGTCGCTGGGCGAGGGCCCGCGGCGCGAACGCGTGGCGGCCACGATGGCCGAGCTGGAGCGCCGGCTCTACCTGTACGAGTCCGGCCCGACCGGCGACGGACCGTCCACGTCGGTGATGGCCAACTCCACCGGCTGCTCCAGCGTGTACGCCTCCACCGTCCCGTTCTCGCCCTACCTCAACCCGTGGGTGAACGGCCTGTTCCAGGACGCCCAGCCGCTGGCCATGGGCATGTACGAGGGCCTGGTCTCCAGCCTCGTCGGCGAGGTGAAGGCCCTGCGGGTCGCCCAGCTCGAGCTCGACGGCAGCTACGACCCCGAGTCGCACGACCACGCGCTGGCGACCCTGTCGTGGCGCGACTTCACCCCGGCCGAGCGTGCCCTGGTGCCGCTCGTGCTGACCATCAGCGGTGACGGCGCCGCGTACGACATCGGCTTCGGCGCGATGTCGCGCGTGCTCGCCGGCGGCACCCCGATCAAGTCGCTCGTGCTCGACACCGGCGGCTACTCGAACACCGGCGGCCAGGCGTCCACGGCGTCCTTCGCCGGCCCGGACGCCGACCTCGCCCGCTACGGCTCCGCGCACGGCGGCAAGCAGGAGTCCCGCAAGGAGCTCGGCCTGCTGGCGACCTTCCACCCGAACGTGTACGTCGCCTCGGTCTCGACCGCCTTCCACAGCCACTTCCTGCAGGCGTCCGCCGACCTGATCGGGTACAACGACGGCGCGAGCCTGATGATCGCCTACGCCCCCTGCGACACCGAGAACGGCATGCCGGAGGACCTGGCCAACGCCCGCTCGCGGCTCGCCGTGGAGAGCCGGGTCAGCCCGCTGTTCGTGCACGACCCGCGCAGGGGCACCACGCTCACCGAGCGCTTCAGCCTCGACGGCAACCCCGAGCCCGACGGCCTGTGGACCGAGACCACCCTCACCTACCGCGACGACCGGGGCCAGCTGCAGCTGATGACGATGCCGCTCACGCCGGCCGAGTTCGCGATGGGCGAGGTGCGGTTCCGCAAGCAGTTCCGCTGGCTGGCCCAGCACGAGGAGGACGGCGCGGTGCCGATCGCCGAGTACGTGGAGCTGCCGCTGCACCAGCGCACCGGGCACACGCCGTACATCTACACCACCGACCGCAAGCGCCACCTGGTCAAGATGGCGTGCTCGCCGAGCATCGTGGCGCTGGTGGAGGACCGTCGGCGCAACTGGCAGACCCTGCAGTTCCTGGCCGGGCAGTCGGTGGACGTGCTGAACGCCCGGCACCGGATCGAGGTCGGCGAGTGGACGTCCCGCTACGGCGAGGCGATCGACGCCCGCGAGTCGGCCCTCGACGTGATCGCCAAGGCGATGGCCGACCTGGCCACCGCGTCCGGAGCCCCGGCGGGCGGCGCGCTGAACCTGGGCCTGTTCGGGACCCCGATGGCCGCGCCCGAGAAGGAGGCGGCCCCGGCGGCGACGGCCGTGGCCGACCGCCCGATCTGGCTCGACCCCGAGGACCTGACCAGGTGCAACGACTGCGCGACCTGCTACCAGGAGCTGCCACAGCTGTTCGAGAAGGCCACGATCGTGGTGGACGGAGCCCCGCGCACCGTCGGCCGGATGAGGCCCGACGCCCTCGACGGCCTCGAGGTCACCCCGGAGCTGCAGGCCCGGATCACCCGGGTCAAGGCCACCTGCGACGCGGAGATCATCCAGTGACCACCCAGGAGTTCCACAACCAGCTGGGGTTGCTGGAACGGCGTCTCGTCGCCGACCCCCGGGCGTTCCGGGAGCTGTTCACCGCCGACGGCATGGAGGCGGTCGCGTGGGAGTTCCGCCAGCCGGCCCTCGGTGCGAAGTTCACCCGGCAGCTGTGGGAGGTGCTCGGCCGCGACGACGACTCCAGCCGGCTGCTGATGCGGTTCCTGTGGCAGCTCCCCGTGGGCAAGAAGCGGATGTTCATCCGGGCCCTCGACGAGCACCTGTCCGGGCGCTACCCGATGTTCGCCGGGCTCAGCGAGAACTGGCCGGCCGGCAACGCGATCGGCCCGTACATCCGCAAGCCGAGCGAGCGGTGGGAGGACTTCGAGCTCGTCAACAAGGGGTTCCTCGGCTACATGGACCTCGGCTACACCCGGCGTGACGTCGAGCTGTTCGTGTGGCTCGAGGCGCTGCGCGACAAGCAGTGCGCGGAGGCCCCGTGCGAGCTGGGCGTCCTGCTGGCCGGGCACGTCGAGCCGCAGGGCGGCTGTCCCGTCCAGATCCACATCCCGAAGATGTTCGAGCTGATCGGCACCGGGCACTTCCGGGAGGCGCTGGAGATGCTCGAGTCGTGCAACCCGCTGCCGGACGTGACCGGACGGGTCTGCCCGCAGGAGCTGCAGTGCCAGGGCCAGTGCATCCACAAGCAGTCGATGAGCATCGGCCAGCTGGAGTGGTTCCTGCCCGAGTGGGAGAAGCTGGCCGACCCCGAGCGGGCCCGGTCGCGCTACGCCGGGGTCACCGACCCGTGGGCGACAGCGCTGCGTCCGCCGATCGCGATCGTGGGGTCCGGGCCGTCCGGCCTGATCACCGCCTACCTGCTGGCCGCCGAGGGCTTCCCGGTGACGGTGTTCGAGGCGTTCCACGAGCTCGGCGGCGTGCTGCGCTACGGCATCCCGGAGTTCCGGCTGCCGAACGAGCTGATCGACGACGTGGTGGCCAAGATCGGCCAGCTCGGCGGGCGGTTCGTGACGAACTTCGTGGTCGGCAAGACCGCGACGCTGGAGCAGCTGCGGGACGCCGGGTTCGCCCGGGTGTTCGTGGGCAGCGGCGCCGGCCTGCCCCGGTTCCTGAACGTGCCCGGCGAGCACCTGCTCAACGTGATGAGCGCGAACGAGTTCCTCACCCGCGTGAACCTGATGCAGGCGCACAAGGCCGACCACGAGACGCCGCTGCCGATGGTGGCGGACAAGCAGGTGCTGATCATCGGTGGCGGCAACACCGCGATGGACGCGGCCCGCACCGCACGCCGGCTCGGCGGCCGCGTGACGATCGTCTACCGGCGCACCCGGGCAGAGATGCCGGCCCGCGTGGAGGAACTCGAGCACGCCCTCGAGGAGGGCATCGAGCTGGCCGTACTGCGCTCGCCGGTGGCGTTCGAGGGCAACGAGCAGGGCTTCGTCACCTCCGCGCCGGTGGAGATCTGGGGCGGGGGCGAACCGGCCGCGGCCGGGCGCCGCCGTCCGGTGGCCACGGGACGCACCACCGAGATCCCCGCCGACCTGGTGATCATGGCCCTGGGCAACTCGGCGAACCCGATCATCAAGGACTCCGAGCCGCGCCTGGTGACCTCGAAGCACGGCACCATCGAGCAGACCGGCGACGGGTCGAAGGAGACCTCGCTCGCCGGGGTGTTCACCGGCGGCGACGCCGCCCGCGGCGGCTCGACGGCGATCCGGGCGGCCGGCGACGGCCAGTCGGCGGCGCGCGAGATCGTGCGCACGATCGAGCACTTCGAGGCCGACGAGGTGACGGCGAGGGTGGCGAGGGCCCTGGCGTACACGGAACTGGCCGGCGAGGCGCCGACCGTCGTGGCCAAGACGCACCTCAGCATGGGCATCGAGGAGTTCACCGTGCGGGCGCCGGTGATCGCCCGGACGGCGCAGGCCGGGCAGTTCGTCCGCGTCCTGCCCACGCCGAACGGGGAGCTGATCCCGCTCACCCTGGCCGACTGGGACGCGAAGGCCGGCACGATCACGCTGGTGGTGCAGAGCATGGGCTCGAGCACGATCATGATCAACCAGATGCGGGTGGGCCAGGCGCTGGCCGGCGTCGCCGGTCCGCTCGGGCGGCCGAGCGACCTGGAGCGGTTCTCCGACAGCGACACCGTGGTGTTCACCGCGGGCGGCCTGGGCCTGCCGCCGGTGTACCCGATCATGCGCGAGCACCTGCGGCTCGGCAACCACGTCACGCTGATCTCGGGCTTCCGCAGTGCCGACCTGATGTTCTGGGACGGTCCGGAGGAGCGGATCGGCCGGATCAAGGCCGAGTACGGCGACCAGCTGGACGTGATCTACGCGACCAACGACGGATCGGTCGGCGTGCAGGGCTTCGTCACCACCCCGCTGGAGGCGATGCTGAAGGCGCACCAGGCCGGCGAGGGCCGTTCGATCGCCGAGGTGGTCACGATCGGCCCGCCGATGATGATGCGTGCGGTCTCCGACCTGACCAAGCCGTTCGGGGTACCGACCGTGGCGTCCCTGAACTCGATCATGGTGGACGCCACCGGGATGTGCGGCGCGTGCATGGTGCCGGTGGTCGAGGACGGCAAGCTGATCCGCAAGCACGCCTGCATCGACGGCCCCGAGATCGACAGCCACGCCATCGACTGGGACAAGTTCATGCCGCGCTTCGGCCTGTTCCGCGCCCAGGAGCAGCAGAGCCGCGCCCGGCACGGCTTCTGAGCGGACCGCAAAGAGAACGTGGACCGAATTGGGGACGGTTCCTGATTCGGTCCACCCCGAGAGTGGACCGAATCAGGAACCGTCCCCGATCTGGTCCGCTCAGAAGGCGAAGAGCGCGAAGAACGGCAGGATCGCGATCATCAGGCCGGTGCTCATCCAGAACATGCCGAAGTTCATCGCGAAGTCGCTCAGTGCGGCCAGGCGGTACTTCGTGCTGCCGACCGGACGCTCCTCGTGGCAGCTGTGCGCCTGCGCGGCCGGAGAGATCGTCGAGGTGGCTGCCGGAGCAGGTGCGCCGACCACGACGAGCTCACGCTCGAGGGTCTGCACCGGGGCGGCGGTGTGAGTGGTGCTGCACTCGCAGTCCGGACCGCACGTGCAGCCCTCGCCGCACGGGCAGGCGTCGTTCACCGCGGCCTGCGGACGCAGCAGGTTGCGCACGGCGACCACGCTCGCGGCCAGCAGGTAGGTCATGAACGGCACTCCGATGATCGCGAACACCCACAACACCCCGCCCGGCCGCCGGGCCATCTCGATGGCGCTCATGCTGCCGGCCTGGCCCATGCCGCCCATGCTGGCCATCCGGGCCGCCATCAGCGCCATCGCCGACATGTGCCAGGTCATCGCGGCGAACATCATGGTGTGCCCGGCGAAGTGCAGCCCGCCGCGTCGGTCGGACGCGCGGAACGCGTCGATCGACAGCCACGCGAACCAGAGCGTCGACAGGGCGAACACCCCGACGATCACCGGCTCGGGGACGAGCATCGTCAGCGCCTGCCACGTCGGCCCGGCCACCATCAGCAGCATCACGACGGCCATCACCAGGTGCAGGGCGTTCGACACCCGCTGGCGGACGTCCTGGGGACGGGTCAGCTCGTAGACGCCCCACACCGTGCACCAGGCGAACAGTACGAGCAGCGCGACGAACTTCACCGGCGTGGCAGCAAGCGTGAACATGACGTCCTTCCGTAGCGGGTTCGACGACATAGTCGGACGGCCCGGCGCGGAAGTTCCCGGAGGGGGTAATCCTGCGTAGTGGTGGCGTCCGGTCGAACCGGCCGGGGCCTCAGCGGGTGGTCGCAGGATTCAGCAGCCCGACCAGGTCCGCGCGGGCCCGGGCGACGCGCGAGCGGATCGTCCCGACCGCGCAGCCGCACACCTGTGCGGCGTCGGCGTAGCTGAACCCCATGAACTGGGTGAGCACGAGCGCCTCCCGGCGCTCGGGTTCGAGGTTTCCCAGCAGCCCGGCCAGGTGCAGGTCCTCGGTCGGGTCGGGGTGCACGGCGCAGGCGTCGGCGATCTCCGCGTCCATCGCGACCAGGCGCGGCCGGGCGGTCTCGTGGCGGACGCGGTCGACCACGACCCGGCGGGCGATCGCCAGCAGCCAGGTGCGCGCGCTGGAGCGTCCTTCGAACGCCGGCAGTGCCTCGAGCACACGCAGGTAGATCTCCTGGGTGAGGTCGTCGGCCACGTCCCGTCCGGCCAGGTGGGCGACGAAGCGCCACACGTCGGCCTGCGTGGCGCGGATGAACTCCGCCAGCGCCGCCCGGTCGCCACCGGCGGCGGCGAGGGCGAGGGCGGTGGTGTCATCGGCCATGCGTCACCCTAACCCGCCGCGTATGCTGCGCGGATGGATCTGACCGCGGTCGTGGACGAGGAGGGCTGGCGCTCCGTCCTCTCCTCGCTGCTGGACGGCGAGGAGCCGCCGGTGCCGATGGCAGCCGTCATGGCCCACCTGGCCGCCTGTGCGGCCTGTTCGGGCTGGCTGGAGGACGCCACCGCCGTGAACCGGGGCCTGCGCACGCTGCCCCTCCTCGAGAGCGTGCTGGGCGAGCGGGTCGTGAACTCGGTGGACGTGCACCTGTGCGGTTGCCGCACCGGCGAGGAGTGCCACTGCAACGACTGCCAGTGCGGCCCCCACTGCACCTGCAACACCGCCTGAGCGCGGCGACAATCGCCGCATGGACCTCGCCGCGCACCGCCGTGCCCTGCTCGACTCCTGCCGCCGGACGCCCGGCGTGACCAGCCTGGTCGTGTTCGGCTCCTCCACCCGGGACGGGGAGGGACGCAGGGACGAGTGGTCCGACCTCGACTTCAACCTGTTCCTCGCCGACGGTGCGTCCGGGCCCGCCCGCGACCGGGCCTTCCTGCCCCACCCCGACCAACTGGTGCTGACCGCGCACGAGGGCCGCGACGGCGGCGTGGCGCTCTATGCCGACGGCACGCTCTACGAGTTCGGCGCCGGCCGGCCGTGGACGATCCGCGATCCCGACCGCGAGGTGCTGCTCGACGGCGGCGACCTGTCCTTCGCCCCGCCCGACCCGCTGCCGGCAGCGGCCGA
>JAXGTK010000077.1:0-11990 GCA_040774965.1 Propionicimonas sp.
CGAGGGTGTACCCGACTGCGACCTTGGCCGCGATCTTCGCGATCGGGAAGCCGGTGGCCTTCGAGGCCAGCGCCGAGGAGCGGGAGACCCGCGGGTTCATCTCGATCACGATCATCCGGCCGTTGTCCGGGTTGATCGCGAACTGGATGTTGCAGCCACCGGTGTCGACACCGACCGCACGGATCACCGCGATGCCGACGTCGCGCATGGCCTGGTACTCGCGGTCGGTCAGGGTGAGCGCGGGCGCCACGGTGATCGAGTCGCCGGTGTGCACGCCCATCGGGTCAAGGTTCTCGATCGAGCAGACGACCACGACGTTGTCCGCCTTGTCCCGCATGACCTCGAGCTCGTACTCCTTCCAGCCGAGCACGGACTCCTCGATCAGCACCTCGGTGACCGGGGACGCCTGCAGGCCGCGGCCGGCGATCCGGCCCAGCTCGTCGGCATCGTGGGCGAAGCCGGAACCGACCCCTCCCATCGTGAACGACGGACGCACCACGACCGGGTAGCCGAGATCGTTGGCGGCCGCGAACACCTCGTCCATCGTGTGGCAGATCCGTGACCGGGCCACCTCCGGGTTCGCGCCCGGCACGTCGAGGGAGGCGACGATCTCCTTGAACTTCTCCCGGTCCTCGCCGGACTGGATGGCGTCGAAGGAGGCGCCGATCAGCTCCACGCCGTACTTCGCGAGCACGCCGGACTCGTGCAGCGCCACCGCGGCGTTCAGGGCGGTCTGGCCGCCCAGGGTGGCGAGCAGGGCGTCCGGCCGCTCCCGGGCGATCACCTGCTCGAGGTAGTCGGGCTGGATCGGCTCGATGTAGGTGGCGTCGGCGAACTCGGGGTCGGTCATGATCGTGGCCGGGTTGGAGTTCACCAGGACCACCCGGAACCCCTCCTCGCGCAGCACGCGGCAGGCCTGCGTCCCGGAGTAGTCGAACTCGCACGCCTGGCCGATCACGATCGGGCCGGAGCCGATCACCAGGATGGACTCGATGTCGTGGCGGCGCGGCATCAGGCGTCCCCCTCCCGCTCGGGACCGGCTGGTCGGGACCGGTGTGCGGCCATCATGTCCACGAACCGGTCGAACAGGTAGGACGCGTCGTGCGGCCCGGCCGCGGCCTCCGGGTGGTACTGGACGGAGAAGCCGCGCAGCTCGCCGTCCGGCCCGCGCAGCTCCAGGCCCTCCACCACGTCGTCGTTCAGGTTCACGTGGGAGACCCGCGCCTCGCCCCAGGCCGTGGCGGCGCCCTCCCGTGGCGCGTCCACCGCGAACCCGTGGTTGTGCGCGGTCACCTCGACCTTGTTGGTGGTGAGGTCCTTCACCGGCTGGTTGATCCCGCGGTGGCCGTACTTGAGCTTGTAGGTGCCGAAGCCCAGCGCGCGGCCGAAGATCTGGTTGCCGAAGCAGATGCCGAAGTACGGCAGGTCGGCGTCGAGCACCTGCCGGAGCAGGGCCACCGCGTCGTCGGCGGTGGCCGGGTCGCCCGGGCCGTTGGAGAAGAACACGCCGTCCGGGGCGACCTCGCGCACCTGCTCGATGGTCACGCTCGCCGGCAGCAGGTGCACCTCGATGCCCCGCTCCGACATCCGGGTGGGGGTCATGTCCTTGATGCCCAGGTCGATCGCGGCCACGGTGAACCGCTTCTCCCCCACCGCGGGGGTCACCTCGGGCTCGGAGACGGTCACGTCGGCGACCAGGTTCGCCCCTGCCATCTCGGGCGAGGTGAGCACCTTCGCCAGCAGCCGGTCGACGTCGAGCTCCTCGGTGGAGATGCCCACGCGCATCGCGCCCCGCTCACGCAGGTGCCGGGTGAGCGCCCGGGTGTCGAGCTCGGCGATGCCGACGACGCCCTGGTTGCGCAGTTCCTCGTCGAGGGAACGGTTGGAGCGCCAGTTGGAGCGCATCCGGGACAGGTCGCGGACGACGTAGCCGGCCACCCAGATCCGGTTCGACTCGTCGTCCTCGTCGTTCCAGCCGGTGTTGCCGATGTGCGGCGCGGTGGCCACCACGACCTGCCGGTGGTAGCTGGGATCGGTGAGGGTCTCCTGGTAGCCGGACATGCCGGTCGCGAACACCGCCTCGCCGAAGGTCTCGCCCCGCGCGCCGAACGAGACTCCCCGGAAATGGCGACCGTCCTCGAGCACCAGGAGTGCGGGAACGGATTCCGGGGAGTTGGCGCTGCTCGGCATGGGCATCCTTCACGTGGGGAGGCGCGGGTCACTGTCGAACCCGGACGAGGTTACCAAACGTCGGCGGGCTGGAATCCGCGGCGTGGCCGGTGGACGGGCAGCGGGCCACGGACACTGGCCGCCGCGGGTCGATCCTCCCCCACCGGCGGCACGGGCGGCTATCCGTCCGTTCCCTGCGCCCTGCCTGCGGACAGGGCCGACAGCAGGCCGTTCAGGAAGGCCGGCGAGTCGTCGGTGGACAGCTCCTGGCAGAGCGTGACCGCCTCGGAGATCACCACGTCGGCGGGCGTGGCGGTGTGCAGGAGCTCGAAGGTGGCCAGCCGGGCCAGGCCGCGGTCGACGCGGGGCATCCGGTCCAGCGTCCAGCCGGACGCGAGGCCGGCGGCGATCAGCCCGTCCAGCTCGGCCTGGTGGGCGGCCACGCCCTCGACGAGCTCGACGGTGAAGTCGCGCACCGGAGGGTCGTTCTCGGCCCGGTGCGCGGCGAGTACCTCGGCGGCGGGCAGTTCGCGCAGCTCGGCCTCGTAGAGGATGTCCAGGGCACGCTTGCGCGCCTTGGCCCGGGTCGGGCGCCGGCCCTCGGTCTCCGCCGGGATCGTCTCGACCAGTTCCCAGACGGTGCCGTCCGGCTGGGTGATGCGGGTGGGTTCGGCCACGCGGGTCAGACCCGGCCGAGGTAGCCGCCGTCGCGGGTGTCCACCTTGACCTTCTCGCCGGTGCTGATGAACAGCGGCACCTGGATCTGCAGGCCGGTCTCCACGGTGGCGGGCTTGGTGCCGCCGGTGGAACGGTCGCCCTGCAGGCCGGGCTCGGTGTAGGTGACCTCCAGCTCCACCGAGGCGGGCAGGTCGATGTAGAGCGGGTTGCCCTCGTGCAGGGCCACGGTGGCGACCTGGTTCTCGAGCAGGTAGTCCTTGGAGTCGCCGACCACGTCCTCGCTGAGGTTCAGCTGGTCGTAGGTGTCGGTGTCCATGAACACGTAGGCCTCGCCGTCGTGGTACAGGTACTGCATCTCGCGACGGTCGACCTGCGCGGACTCCACCTTGGTGTCGGAGTTGAAGGTCCGGTCGACGACCTTGCCGCTGAGCACGTGCTTGAGCTTGCTCCGCACGACCGTGTTGCCCTTGCCGGGCTTGTGGTGCTGGAACCAGATCACGGTCCACAGCTGGCCGTCGATGTCGAGGACCATGCCGTTCTTGAGGTCATTGGTGGAAACCGTTGCCACGCCGCTGCCTGCTTTCGTCCGTCCGGGTAATCGCGACCGCTCAGTCTAGCGGAGAATCGCTCCCGCCCTCGCGACCGCGGATCCCGGCCAGCAGGCCGGCCTTCGCGAGGGCCCGCGGCAGGGAGTTCTGCTCCATCCAGTCCGCGGTGGCGCCACCGCCGGCGCCGCGCAGGCCGTCGATCACCTGGCCGACCACCTGTGGGGTCTTGTTCTGGCTCATCTTCGCCTTGCCCTCGACGCCGGTCAGCTGCAGCTCCACACCGACCACGGCGCGCAGCAGCCGCGCCACGGCCTCCGGGTCCAGGTCGTCGACGGACGCGTCGCCGTGGGCCGCGCAGAGCCGCCGGACGGCGTCCAGCACCCATTCCGGCTCGGTGTGGGCCACCAGCCGGCCACGCGCGTGCACGGTGACGTAGTTCCAGGTCGGCACGCTCTGCGCGTCCACGGTGCTCAGCCAACCGGCCTCGACGTAGTCGTCGGGCCCGTGCACGATGAACAACGCCTCGACCGGGGCGTCCACGGCGCTGCGCCACTGGTCGTTGACCAGGGACAGGTGGCCGATCAGGCGGCCCAGCCCGTCCACGGCGGGCTCGTGCAACATCGGCACGTAGGTGGCCACCGGGCCCGCGGGACCGTTCGTGACCAGGTCGCCCGCCGGAGCGGACGCGAGCACCGCGAGCGACTGCTCCGCGGTCAGGGCGAAATGCGCCGGAACGTACATCAGGCCTCGTTCATGCCCAGGAAGGCGTCCGCCAGCACACCCTCGGGCGGGGCGGTGACGATGGTCGGGGCACCGAGCGCGTCCAGCAGCACGAGGCGCAGCCGCGAGCCACGGGTCTTCTTGTCCAGGCTCATGGTGTCGCGCAGCGGCAGCCACGCGCCGTCGCCGTACCGGACAGGCAGCCCGGCCCGTTCGAGAACACTGCGGTGCCGCGCCACCAGGTCCCCGTCGATCATGTCGAGGCGCTGCGCCACCTCGGCGGCGAACACCATGCCGATCGACACCGCCTGCCCGTGGCGGAGCAGGAAATGCTCCTGTCGTTCGATCGCGTGCCCGAGCGTGTGGCCGTAGTTCAGCGCCTCGCGGCCGATGTCCGCGCCCTCCGAGGTGCGTTCACGCAGGTCCGCGGACACCACCGCGGCCTTCACCGCCACCGCGCGGCGGATCAGTCCGGCCTGCCGGTCGCTCGCCGGCGCGAGAGCGTCGGCGGGATCGGCCTCGAACTCGTCCAGGATCACGGGGTCGGCGATGAACCCCGCCTTCAGCACCTCGGCCATGCCGGACCGCAGTTCCCCCTCCGGCAGGGTCTCGAAGAAGTCGAGGTCGCCGATCACGGTGAACGGCTCGTGGAACGCCCCGACGAGGTTCTTGCCGGCGGACAGGTTGATCCCGGTCTTTCCGCCCACCGACGCGTCCACCATGGCCAGCAGCGAGGTCGGCAGGGCGATGTAGCGGACGCCCCGCAGCCAGGTCGCCGCGACGAACCCGGCGAGGTCCGTGGTCGCGCCGCCGCCGAGGCCGAGAATGGCGTCGGAGCGGGTGAAACCGGCCCGCGCGAGCGCCTCCCAGCAACCCTGGAGAACCTCGGCGGTCTTGCCCGCCTCCGCCTCGGGCACGCGGATCGCCGTCACCTGCTGCTCGAGCCCGGCCGTGATCGCCGGCAGCAGGGACGCCAGTCCGGGCGGGTGGATCACCGCGACCCGCTCGACGCCGTCCAGGAACTCGGGCAGCAGCCTCGACACGCCACGTCCGATCAGCACCTGGTAGGGCTGCTCGCTGGCGACGTCGATGGGTTCCCAGGTCATTGCGCGGCTCCTTGCTGGACGACGGTGATCGCCACCTGCTCTGCCGACAGGCGGTCGGTGTCCACGACGAAGGTGGCCACTTCCGCGTAACAGGGTGCCCTCTGGGCGAGCATCACGTCCATGCGGTTCCGGATGGCGACCAGCGCGTCCATCCCGAACGTGTTCATGCCTAGCCGGCGCGTCGCGGTCGCCACCGACGTCCGCAGCCAGGCCACGGTGAGCCCCTTGAGCGCGTCCCGGACGGACTCCGCCTCCACCGCCCCGCTGGCGAGGGCGACCACCCCGGGACGCTGCAACGCGGCGAGGCAGACCTGCTCCTCGAGCTCCCGGTAGCCCGCCTCACCGCCGGCGAACACCTCTTCGGCAGGGGCACCCAGTTCGTCCTCGACCAGGTCGTCCACCTCGACCACCGGGACGCCCAGCGAGCGCGCCGCCAGGGCCGCCACCGTGGACTTCCCCGAGCCGGGGATGCCGACCAGGACCAGCTCGGGACGGCTCAACCGAGGTGCCGTTCGGCCAGCCGGGCGAGGTAGCCGGCGTGGTTGCGCCTGCTCTCCTCCAGCGAGTCCCCACCGAACTTCTCCAGCGCGAGTTCGGCCAGCACGAGGGCCACCATCGCCTCGGCCACCACGCCGGCGGCGGGTACCGCACAGACGTCCGAGCGCTGGTGGTGGGCCTGGGCGGCCTCCCCGGTGGCGACGTCCACGGTGCGCAGCGCGCGCGGCACGGTCGCGATCGGTTTCATGGCGGCACGGACCCGCAGCAACTCCCCGTTGCTCATGCCCCCCTCGGTGCCGCCGGAGCGGTTCGACAACCGGTGGACGCCGCCGTCGGCGGGCAGCATCTCGTCGTGGGCCAGGCTGCCGCGGCTCGCCGCGAGTGCGAACCCGTCGCCGACCTCGACGCCCTTGATGGCCTGGATGCCCATCAGCGCACCGGCGAGCCGGGCGTCCAGGCGCCGGTCGCCCTGGCTGTGCGAGCCGAGGCCCGGCGGCACTCCGTAGGCGAGCACCTCGACGACACCGCCGAGGGTGTCACCGTCGGCCTTCGCCGCGGCGATCTCGGCGAGCATCGCCTCCCCCGCACCGGCGTCGAAGCAGCGGACGGGGTGGGCGTCGATCGCGTCGAGGTCCCCGGGCCCCGGCAGCACCGGGACCGCCGACCCGGCGGACCCGATCCGCACCACGTGGCTGAGCACCCGGATGCCGAAAGCCTGCTCGAGGAAGTTGGAGGCGACGCGGCCGAGGGCCACGCGGGCCGCGGTCTCCCGGGCCGAGGCGCGCTCGAGGATCGGCCGGGCCTCGTCCCAGTCGTACTTCTGCATGCCGGCGAGGTCCGCGTGCCCGGGACGGGGCCGGGTCAGGGCGGCGTTGCGCGCGAGCGCGTCCAGTTCGTCGGACGGGACCGGGTCGGCCGCCATCACCTGGTCCCACTTGGGCCACTCGGTGTTGCCGACCATGATCGCGATCGGCGAGCCGAGCGTCTCGCCGTGCCGGACACCGGCCAGCAGGCTGACCTCGTCGGCCTCGAACTTCATCCGGGCGCCGCGCCCGGTGCCGAGCCTGCGCCGGGCCAGCGCGGCGGCGACGTCGGCCGACGTCAGCCGGACGTGCGCCGGGATGCCCTCGATCGTGGCGACGAGGGCACGGCCGTGGGACTCCCCGGCGGTCAGGTAGCGCAGCATCCGGGCCCTACTTGCCGTTGCACTTGTCGCGGTTCGCCTGCGACTCCATGCACCACTGCTGCAGTTTCGCCGAGTTGGCGTTCTGCTGGGTGATGCTGTTGGTGAACAGGGTCTCCCCCGTGTCGAGGTTCACGACGGTGAAGTACAACCAGTTGCCGTCGGCCGGGTTGATCACCGCTTCCAGGGACTTGCGCGAGGGCGACGTGATCGGGCCCTTCGGCAGCCCCTTGTAGAGGTAGGTGTTGTACGGCGACTTCACCTTCCGCTCCGCGGCGGTGGTGAACACCCTGCCGGTGATGTTGTTCGCGTAGGCCACCGTCGCGTCCGACTGCAGCAACATCCCCTTGTCCAGACGGTTCAGGAAGACCCTCGCGATCTTGGCGCGGTCCTCGTCGTTGGATCCGGCCTCCTTCTCGACGATGCTGGCCAGGATCACCACCTGGTACGGGCTCAGCCCCAGCGCGGTGGCCCCGTCCTGCAGGCTGAGGTCGTCGGCGACCGCGTTGAACTGGGTCGTGGTGAGTTTCAGCACCGAGGTCGCGGTCGGCTTGTCCGGGATCTCGTAGGTGTCGGGGAAGATGAACCCCTCGGCGCCGTTCTTCGCCCACACCGGCAGGCCGAGGTTCTTCCAGTTCTTGAGGGCGGCGTTGAAGTCCTTCGTGGAAACCCCGGTGGCCTTCGACATGGCCGTCACGGCCTGGCTCAGGCGTTGCCCGTCCCGCAGGGTCATCCGGTTGTGCACCATGTTCTTCGCATCGAGCAGCATGGCGAGCGCAACCTTGGCGGGCAGTTGGGTCTTGAGGTTGTACTTGCCGTAGGCGATCTTCGCCGAGTCTGCGTTCGCGGCCGCCTCCTGGGTGAACGCCTTCGTCGTCTTGATCACGTCGTCCTGTACCAGGATGTTCGCGATGTCGGTGATCGTGGCGCCCTTCGGGATCTCCACCACGACCGCTGCCACGCCATCACCGGCGTAGTCGTCGGCGGTGCGGTAGCTCAGCCAGGCACTCTGGGCCTTCGCGTAGACGAACCAGCCCGCGCCGGCCAGGATCGCCAGCGACAACAGCACGGCGAAGGCCGCCCGGAACTTGTACCAGATCTCCTTCGGGTCCAGCTTGCCGGTCTCCGGGTCCCTGATCTCCCCGGGGTATCGGTTACTCATCTGCTGGGTCCCTTCGTGTGTCGGACGCGGGGAGGAGCTCTCCCGGCGGCCGGCCTGTCGTACGTTCGTGCTGCAGAGCCGTCTCCAAGAGTGCCACGGCCGCGGCCTGGTCGATCACCGGGCGCTGCCGCCGGGTGTTGCGTCCAGCGCCGGACAGCTGCCGGGAGGCGGTCACGGTGGTCAGTCTCTCATCCACGAGGCGGATCGGCACGCCCGGCAGGGCCGTCGCAAGGTCACCGGCCACGTCGCGCATCGCGACCGCTGCGGGTCCCTCGGCCCCGGCCAGGTTGCGGGGCAGCCCGAGGACGACCTCGATCGGCTCGTACTCGGCGACCAGGGCACGGATCCGGGACACGGCGGCAGGGCCGGCCGGCACGGTCTCCACCGGGTGGGCGAGGATGCCGTCCGGATCGCTCGCCGCGACCCCGATCCTCGCCCGGCCCCAGTCGAGGGCCAGCCGGACTCCCCTGCGCACGCTCAGCCGGCCAGGGCGGTGCGGATGTCGGCCAGCGCCTTCGGCGCGGCGTCCGCGAGCGACCCGCCCCCCTGGGCGAGGTCGTCCCGGCCGCCTCCGCGACCCCCGAGCGCAGCGGCACCCACGCCCACGAGCGCACCCGCCTTCGCACCCAGCTCCCGGGCGGCCGTCGTGGTCGCCACGATCACGACCGGCTTGCCCTCGCCGCCGACCAGGGCGACCACGCCGGGGCGCGCACCGAACGCGGAGCGCACCTCGGTGGCCAGCGTGCGCAGGTCGTCGCCCGCCGTCCCCGGCAGGTGACGCGCCACCAGCTGGTAGCCGCCCACCGCCTCGGCAGCGGCGACCAGCCCGGGCACGTTCCCCAGCAGTTCCCGGCTGCGCAGGTCGGCGATCTCCTTCTCCGCAGCCTTCACCTGGGCCACGAGCTTCGCGACCCGGTCGGTGACCTGGTCCGGCTGCACCTTGAGCAGTTCGGCCAGTCCGGCCACCAGTGCACGCTCCTTCGCCAGGTGCTCGAACGCGTCGGAGGACACGAACGCCTCGACCCGGCGCAGGCCCGAACCGACCGAGGACTCCCCGAGCAGGCTGAGCAGGCCGATCTGCGAGGTGCGCCCGACGTGGGTGCCACCGCACAGCTCGCGCGACCACGGCCCGCCGAGCTCCACCATGCGGACGACCTCGCCGTACTTCTCGCCGAACATCGCCTGGGCGCCGAGTTCCCTGGCCCGCGCCAGCGGCATCTCGGTCGCGGTCACCTCGTAGTCGGCCCGGATCGCCTCGTTGCTGACTCCCTCCAGGTCCTCCTTGAGGCCCTGGCTGAGCGCCTGCGCCGCGTTGAAGTCGAAGCGCAGGTAGCCCGGCTTGTTGTACGAACCCGCCTGGTGGGTCGACTCCCCCAGCAGCTGCCGCAGCGCGGCGTTCACGATGTGCGTCGCGGTGTGCGCCTGGCATGCGCCTGCCCGCGCCGCGGCGTCCACCGCCGCGACCACCGGCAGGCCGGGAGCCAGCTCGCCGTCGTCGACCCGCACCTTGTGCACCACGAGGCCCTGGACGGGCCGCTGCACGTCGAGTACCTCGAGGCTCAGCCCGTCCCCGGTGATCAGGCCGGAGTCGGCGTCCTGCCCACCCGCCTCGGCGTAGAACGGGGTCTGGTCGAGCACGACCTCGACCACGTCGCCGGGCGCCGCCCGGTCCACGAGCCTCCCGTCCGCGATGATCCCGCGGACCTTCGCCTCCGAGCTCAGGTCGGTGTAGCCCAGGAAGGGAATCTCTCCCTCCGCGCGCAGCGTCCGGTACGCCTCGGTCGCGACCGCGGCGCCCTTCTTCGCCTTCGCGTCCGCGCGCGCACGCTCCTTCTGCTCCTGCATCAGCCGGCGGAACCCGGCCTCGTCGACGCTCAGGCCCTGCTCGGCCGCCATCTCGAGGGTGAGGTCGAACGGGAACCCGTAGGTGTCGTGCAACGCGAACGCGCGGTCGCCGGAGATCTCCGCGCTGTGCTCCGCGCGTGCCTGGCCGGCCGCCAGGTCGAAGATCTGGGTGCCGGCGGCCAGCGTGCGCCGGAAGGCGTCCTCCTCGCCGTAGGCGACCTGGCTCACCCGCGCCCACTGGCCGGTGATGTCGGGGTACGACGCCACCATCAGGTCGCGGCTGACCGGCAGCAGTTCGGGCAGCACGGGGTCCATGACGCCGAGCAACCGCATGGAGCGGACGCTGCGGCGCAGCAGCCGGCGCAGCACGTACCCGCGCGCCTCGTTGCCCGGCGTGACGCCGTCGGTCATCAGCATCAGCGCGGACCGCACGTGGTCGCCGACCACCCGCAGCCGGACGTCCGACTGCGCGTCCGCCCCGTACCGGATGCCGGCGAGCTCGGCGGCCTTCCCGATCACGGGGAAGATCTCGTCGATCTCGTACATGTTCGCGACGCCCTGCAGCAGGTAGGCGGTGCGCTCCAGGCCCATGCCGGTGTCGATGTTCTGGCTCGGCAGCGGGCCGAGCACGTCGAAGTCGTCCTTGGCGCGGACGGCGGAGAGTTCCTCGGTCTGGAACACGAGGTTCCAGATCTCCAGGAACCGGTCCTCGTCCACGACCGGGCCACCGTCGGGCCCGAAGTCGGGCCCGCGGTCGATGTAGATCTCGCTGCAGGGCCCGCCCGGTCCGGGAATGCCCATGTGCCAGTAGTTGTCCTTCAGGCCGCGCCGCTGGATGTGCGCCTCCGGGACGCCCACCTTGCGCCACAGGGCCGCGGCCTCGTCGTCGTCGAGGTAGACGGTGACCCACACCTTGTCCGGGTCGAAGCCGTAGTTGCCGTCCGCCTGGCTGCCGGTGACCAGTTCCCAGGCGTACTCGATGGCGCCTTCCTTGAAGTAGTCGCCGAAGGAGAAGTTGCCGTTCATCTGGAAGAACGTGCCGTGCCTGGTGGTCTTGCCCACTTCCTCGATGTCGAGGGTGCGCACGCACTTCTGCACGCTGACCGCGCGGTCGTACGGGGCGTCCTCGACACCGGTGAAGTACGGCTTGAACGGCACCATGCCGGCGTTGACGAACAGCAGGGTCGGGTCGTTGTAGACCAGAGGCGCCGAGGGCACGACCGTGTGGCCGCGCGTCGCGAAGTAGTCGATGAAGCGCTGGCGGATCTCCGCAGTTCTCATGGTTGGTTGTCCTTGTCGGGGGCGGCGCGGGGCGCCGGTCGGTGGCTGGTGGTCGTTCCTCCTGGACGAGGTCGCTGCGATGCGCAGCGTGGTCACTCGTCCAGGCCCAGAGCCTCTCGCAACTCGCCCTCACGGGTGTCCATGGCCTCACCCATCGTGGAGAGGAACTCGCCGACCCGTTCGACCAGCCCGCTGCGGGTCTTCTCGATCTGCTCGGCGACGCCCTTCGGGGTGAACCGTTCGTAGTACTCGCGTCCCTTGACCACGATCAGCGCGGTCAGGCCCACGCCGACAGCGAACCAGAACAGGCGCTTTCCCATCACTTGGCCTTCTTCCGGCCACTGACCGCCTGGCGCACGCCGTAGGTGAACGCGGCCGTCTTGATCAGCGGACCGCCCAGGGTGGACGCGAACAGGGTGGACAGCTGCGCGGCGTTCTCGCTCACCACCGTGGCGTGCGCGCTGACCTTCGCGACGTCCTCGGTGACCACGCTGAGCTTGCCCAGTTCGGTGTTGGTGGCCGTGACCGTGCCCTTCAGCTCCTGCAGGATCGGCACGGAGTTGTGGCCCAGGTCCCGGACGGCCAGGCGCAGTTCCTCCAGCACCCGGCCCAGTTTCAGCAGCGGGACGGCGCAGAACACGACGAAGGCCACCGCGGCCACCGCGGCGATCAGGCCGGCGATCTCTCCGGCGGACATGGGCTACCTCGCTGTATCTGGCCGGGTTGTACGCGCTACAGACTAAGGCACAGGACCGGATGCCCCGGGCGCCCCGGCCGCGCCCGCAGGACCGACCCGGGCA
>JAXGTK010000078.1:0-11914 GCA_040774965.1 Propionicimonas sp.
CAAGCCGCCGTTCGGCATCGGGCAGATCGGCAAGAGCTTTCGCAACGAGATCACCCCCGGGAACTTCATTTTCCGCACCCGCGAGTTCGAGCAGATGGAGATGGAGTTCTTCGTCGAACCGTCCACGGCACGAGAATGGCACCAGTACTGGATCGACACCCGGTTGGCCTGGTATGTGGACCTCGGTATCGCGCGGGACAATCTGCGGCTCTACGAACATCCCAGGGAGAAGCTGTCGCACTACTCCGACGGCACCACCGATATCGAGTATCTCTTCGGCTTTGCCGGCAACCCCTGGGGTGAACTGGAGGGCATCGCCAACCGCACCGACTTCGACCTGGGCACCCACTCCGAGCACTCCGGGACGGACCTGAGCTACTTCGAGCAGGCCAGCGGCGAGCGCTACCTGCCGTACGTGATCGAGCCGGCCGCGGGCCTGACCCGCTCGCTGATGGCGTTCCTGGTCGAGGCCTACACCGAGGAGGAGGTGCCGACCGCGAAGGGTGGCACCGAGACCCGGGTGTCGCTGAAGCTCGATCCGCGGCTGGCGCCGGTGAAGGTGGCCGTGCTGCCGCTGTCCCGCAACGCCGACCTGTCGCCGAAGGCGCGCGACCTCGCCGCACGGCTGCGCAAGGCGTGGAACATCGAGTTCGACGACGCGCAGTCGATCGGACGCCGCTACCGCCGCCAGGACGAGATCGGCACGCCGTACTGCGTGACCATCGACTTCGACACGCTCGAGGACGACGCGGTGACGATCCGCGAGCGCGACACGATGAGCCAGGAGCGGGTCGGCCTCGACCAGGTGCAGGGCTACCTCGCGTCCCGGCTGCTCGGCTGCTGAGCCCCTGACGCCGAACGCCTCCGTTTGCGTCGAACGCCTGTGCCCGGGCACAGGCACTCGACCGGAACGGAGGCGTTCGGCGTTCAGACGAGCGGGACGAAGCTGAACCGGTAGCCGGCGACGGGTTCCCGGTGCCAGCCGTCGTGTTCCCGGTCCACCACCCACATCACCCCGGACGCCGGCACGACCATCCGGCCGCCGACGGCGAGTTGCGCCTCGAGGTCCGCGGGGAGGTCGTGGGCGTCCGCGGAGACCAGGATGCGGTCGAACGGCCCGTCCGGGGACGCCCCGAGGGCGCCGGGGCGGGCCGGTTCGATGCGCGCCCACGGCAGGTTGAAGGCGGCCAGGTTGTCGCGTCCGAACGCCACCAGCTCCGGGACGGTCTCGATGCCGAGCACGGACCCCTTCGGACCCACGAGGTGGCCGATCAGCGCGGTCGTCCAGCCCGAGCCGCTGCCGACGTCCAGCACCCTCGCACCCTCGGGCAGGTGCAGCAGTTCGAGCATGAACTGCACTGTCCACGGCTGTGAGTTGGTCGCACCGTGACCGATCGGCAGCGGTTCGTCGAGCGCTGCGCGGGCACGGACGTCGGCGGGCAGGAACCTGGCTCGCGGGATGGCGGCCAGCGCCGCCACGACCCGGCTGTGGTCGGTGCTCATGCTCCCAGCGCACACCGTGAAGGGGGTGGTGCGCAAGGGTCGGTAGGCTGTCCGGGCTGGATGTGATGTCGCGATCCGCCCCCTGAACGCCCGATCCGGGACTGGTGTGACTCGTGGGACGCGAACCAGGCCCGACCGCGACAGGAGGTGGAATGGTCGAACCGCTGCGGCTGGAAGCGCCCTCGGGTGGCGTCGTCGAGGTGTCCGTTCCCGTGGTGCTGGCCCCCATGGCGGGCATCACCAACGCCGCGTACCGGCAGCTGTGTCGCGAGCAGGGCGCAGGAGGAGACGCGGGTTCCCCGCAGCTTCCTGACGGCCGTGAGCGGGTGAGGACCTCCGGCGTGGAGCCGCCCGTCGGGTCGCCTCCGGCCGTCCGCACCCCTCCCGGGCTCTACGTCTGCGAGATGATCACCTCCCGCGGTGTCGTGGAGCGCATTCCGAAGACCTTCGACATGTTGCGGTTCGACCCGGGGGAGACCGTCCGCTCGGTGCAGCTGTACGGCGTCGACCCGGAGGTGGTGGCGAAGGCCACCGAGATCCTGTGCGCGGAGTTCGGCGTCGACCACGTCGACCTGAACTTCGGCTGCCCGGTACCCAAGGTGACCCGCCGCGGCGGCGGGGGAGTGCTGCCCTGGAAGCGGGACCGGCTGGGTGCGATCCTGCGGGCGACCGTGCGGGCCGCGGACCGCTACGGCGTACCGGTGACGATCAAGACCCGGCTCGGTATCGATGACGACCACCTCACCTACCTGGATGCGGGCCGGATCGCGCAGGACGCGGGGTGCGCGGCGATCGCGCTGCACGCCCGGACCGTGCGGCAGGCCTACGCGGGCGAGGCCGAGTGGGAGAGGATCGCCACGCTCGTCGAGGCGCTCGACATCCCGGTGCTCGGCAACGGCGACATCTGGGAGGCGACGGACGCGCTGCGCATGGTCGAGCAGACCGGTGCGGCAGGGGTCGTGGTCGGGCGCGGGTGCCTGGGTCGGCCGTGGCTGTTCCGCGATCTTTCGGACGTGTTCTCCGGAAGGCCACGGCGTACCCTGCCGTCGCTGGGCGAGGTGGCGGCGATGGTGCGCCGGCACGCCGAACTGCTGGCCGGGCTGTACGGCGAGAAGCACGGCCTGACCGACCTGCGCAAGCACATGGCCTGGTACTTCAAGGGCTTCCCGGTGGGTGGCGAGCTGCGGCGCGGCCTGGCCATGGTGTCGTCCTTCGGCGAGCTGGACGCGTTGCTCGCGCAGCTCGACGCGTCCGCGCCGTTCCCGGAGAGCGAACTCGGTGCCCCGCGAGGACGCCAGGGGACTCCGCGCGAGCGGGTCATCCTTCCCTACGGCTGGCTCGACTCCACCGAGCTCGGCGATGCCGACCTGGCCGCCGCCGAGTCCGACGCGTCCGGCGGCTGACCGGGGCCGGACCGACGGTGGCGGACCGAATCAGGAACCGTCCCCGATCCGGTCCGGTCAGGCGACGGCGGACGCGGTCGGATGGCCGACGAGGGCGGCACCGATGGCCGCCACCGGGTAGTCGGCGGGCAGTACGAGCACCCGTCCGGCGAGGTCGAGGGACGCGAGGAAGGCCGACTCCCGCGCACGGGTGGCGAGGACACGGCGCACCTCGTCGACCAGGCCGCGGGCGGCGTGAACCACGCCCCCGCCGAGCACGACCCGCGACGAGCCCTGGGTGAGCACCACGAGCTGGACAGCGGTGGCGATCCCCGCGCTGATCCGGGTGGCCTCCACGGCCGCGTCCGGCGACCCGGCGGCAGCGGCCTCGAACAGCGACGGCAGCGAGACCTCCGGCGCCAGCGGGGCGAGGCGGTCGGCGATCCCCGCGCCGCCCACCAGCACCTCGAGGCAGCCGCGCTGGCCGCAGGCGCAGCGCTCCCCGTCCGGGTCGACGGGGATGTGCCCGATCTCGCCGGCCAGGTTGCCCTCACCGCGGACGAGGCGGCCGTCGGCGACGGTGGCGGAGGCCACGCCGGTGCCGACGTTGAGGAAGGTCAGGTCGGCCGCCCCGAGGTGGGCGGCGGCGGCGAGCGCGGCCGCCTTCACGTCGTTGTCCACGCCGACCGGCACCCCGAGCTCCGCGCGGAGCCGATCGCCGAGGTTGAGGTGCTCGATGTCGAGGTTCACCGCGGACCGGACCGTGCCGGTGAGGTGGTCGACCTGCCCGGGGATGCCGACCCCCACGCCGGCCAGGTCGCCCCGCCCGATGCCGGCGAGCGCGAGGCAGGCGTCCGCCGCGGCGAGGGCTGACCGGACGACACCTTCGCCGCCGCGCTCGGTGGGCAGCACGTGGTCGGCGAGGATCCGCCCGGTGGGTTCGAGCAGGATGCCGTGGATCTTGGTGCCGCCGATGTCGAGGCCGAGGCGCGGCAGCGGTGCCGGCTGCTGGCTCATCTGGTCCCCTCCGCGAGCAGTCTGATCAGGCAGGTCGCGGCGCCCCGCCCGCTGCCGTAGGTCGCGACGTCGACGACTCCCGGCAGCCCCGGCCAGCCGAGGTCGACCACGACCGCGTCCGGACGCCGCTGGAGCACCATAGCGGTCGCGTCGGCCAGGAAACCGACCCTGGCCAGATCCCGGCCCTGCACGACCAGCGGGCGCCCGGAATGGGCGTCCAGGGCCGCGCGGACGGCGGACTCGTCGGCGGCGTCGACGCAGGTGGCGCCGGGCAGCCAGCGGTCGAGTTCGGCCGCCAGGTGGCCGGAGACGCCCCAGGGCGTCTCGCCCGCCGCGATGTTCGCCGTCGAGACCAGGCGCAGGAACACCGGGGCCCCGAGCGGCCGGACGGGGCCGCGTAGCCAGAAGCCGTCCGGGGAGAGCGGGGCGGGCTCCGCGGGCCCTCCCTGCGCCGTGCCGCGGAGTTGCGCGGCAGCGCCGGCGAGCGCACCGACGCGGGCGGCGGCGTCGCGCAACCGAGCCTCGGGCAGCCGGCCGTCCCGGACCGCCCGCAGGACGTGGGCACGAATCTCCTCCAGCTGTCCGGCGGAGTTGTCCGTGCCGATGCAGAGCAGGTCGACGCCGGCGGCGAGGGCCTGCACCGCGGCCTCGGGGATGCCCCGTCCTGCGCTGGCGCCCGCCATGTCGAGCGCGTCGCTGACGATGGCACCGGTGAAGCCGAGCCTGTCGCGCAGCAGCCCCAGCACCGGGGCCGACAGCGTGGCCGGCAGGTCGGGGTCGATCGCCGGCACGAGGATGTGCGAGGTCATCACGGCCAGCGCCCCGGCCGCCACGGCGGCCCGGAACGGCGCCAGTTCGCGGGCGGCCAGCGTGGTGGCGTCGGCGGTGATGGTGGGCAGCTCCCGGTGCGAGTCGGCGGACGTGTCGCCGTGGCCGGGGAAGTGCTTGGCGCAGGCGGCCACGCCGGCGGCCTGCAGGCCCCGGGTGTACGCGGCGACGTGCCGCGCGACCAGGTCGGCGTCCGACCCGAAGCTGCGCACGCCGATCACCGGGTTGCGGGGGTTGGAGTTCACGTCGGCGTCCGGGGCGAGGTTGAGGTCGACGCCCGCCGCGAGCAGCTCGGCGCCGATGCCACGGCCGGCCTCCCCGGTGACGGCCTCGTCGTCGAGGTGGCCGAGGTAGGCCATGGACGGGTACGGCGACCCCTCGCGGTGGTGCAGGCGGGTGACGTCGCCGCCCTCCTCGTCGGTGGCGACCAGCGCGGCCGGGTTGGCGGCGTGGACGGCTCCGGTGAGAGCGCGCGCCTGGTCCGGGTCGACGATGTTCGTGCCGAACAGGCACACCGAGCCGAGGCCGTCGGCCAGTTCGGCGGCCAGCCAGTCCGGCAGCACCGGCCCGGAGAAGCCGGGCATCAGCGTGGCGTTCACCGCCAGCCGCAGCTCCGCGTCCATCTCAGCCCTTCACCGCCCCGGCGACGAGCCCGGAGGTGAGGCGTCCCTGCACGATCATGAAGAAGATGATCACGGGCACCGCGACGAGCGTGGACGCGGCCATCACCTGGCCCCAGTCGGTGGCCCGGCTGGCGCTGGACTGGACGAACCCGCGCAGCCACAGCGGCAGCGTGCGGTACTCCTCCTTCTGCAGGATCACCAGCGCCACCGTGAACTCGTTCCACGCCTGCAGGAAGGCGTACACCCCGGACGCGACCAGCCCCGGTGCGAGCAGCGGGAACGTGATCCGGAAGAAGGCCTGGGTGCGGCTCAGCCCGTCCACCATCGCGGCCTCCTCGAGTTCGATCGGCACACCGGCGACGAATCCCCGCAGCATCCAGATGGTGAACGGTACGACGGCGGCCACGTAGAGGATCGAGACGCCGGCCACCGTGTTGAGCAGGTTCAGCGAACTCATCAGCTTGTACTGGGCGATGAACAGTCCCTCGGCGGGCAGCATCTGGATGAACAGCACCGCCAGTACGAAGGACGCCCGGCCGCGGAACCGGAACCGGCTGATCGCCAGCGCGGCCAGGAACGCGAACAGCAGGCAGAACACGACCGTGGTGACCGTGATCGCCACGCTCATCCCGAGGGCGGGCCAGAAGCTGCCCTCGGTGAGCACGGCCGCGAAGTTGTCCAGGGAGCCGCCCCACGGCCAGAACCGTGGCGTGGTCGAGGTGAGCACGGTGTTCGGCAGCAGCGAGGAGTTCAGCATCCAGTAGACGGGGAACGCCCACGCCAGCGCGACCAGGATCGCGACGACGCTCGCGACGAGGCGTCCGGGGCGGAACCGGCGACGGCGGGGCATCACGAGTCCTCCTTCATCAGGTGCAGCACGTAGAAGAAGCTCAGGGCGACGGTGAGCACGAGCACGAAGATCGACAGGGCCGAGGCCATGCCGAAGTCGGATGCGCCGACGCCGAGCCGGTAGATGTAGGTGCCGAGCAGGTCGGTGGAGGCGGTCGGCGCGCCGGCGTCCTGCAGCATCTTGATCTGGGCGAAGACCCGCAGGTCCCAGATCACCTGGAGCAGCGTGACGATCATCAGCACGGGCCGGACCATCGGCAGGATGATCGCGAAGAACCGCTGCCGGGGGGACGCGCCGTCGAGTGCCGCGGCCTCCATGACCTCCTCGGAGATCTGGGTGAGGCCCGCGTAGACGGAGAAGGCCACGAACGGCACCGACATCCAGACCACGATCACGGTGGCCACGAAGTAGAAGCTGAGCGGCTGCTCGAGCCAGTTGTGGTTCGTGAAGTCGAGGCCGGCCGCGGTGAGCAGCCAGTTGACCACGCCGCGGTGCCAGTCGAACAGCCAGATCCACACGGTCATGGACGCGATCACCGGCATCGCCCAGGCGAGCAGCATGGCGACCTGGAGGATCAGCCGGGACACGGTGCCGACGGCGTTCATCAGCAGCGCCACCAGCACCCCCACCACGACGGTGATCGCCGCGTTGACCAGGCAGAACGCGATCGAGCGTCCGACCACGGCCCACGTCTGCGGGTCGGTGAAGAGCTGGACGTAGTTCGCCATCCCGACGAACTGCGGGGGGCGTCCGAACTGCTGGGCGAGCCCGAACTTCTGGGTGGACGTCCAGAACTGCCACGCGAGCGGGTAGCCCAGGGCGAGCAGCAGGACGCCGATCGTCGGTACCAGCAGCACGTACGGCGCGACGGGGAGCCGGCGGCGGCGCGGCTTCGGCTCGGGCGCCACCACCTGTTCGCGGGCAGGCGAGAGCACGGTCATCGGAGCAAGCCTCTCAGACGGGGGAACGGCGGGGTGGCCCCGCAGCGAGGGCCAGCGTTCGCGCCGAGGGCCCGACCCCTGGTCGGGCCCCCGGCGGTAAAGGCTGGCCCTCGGCGGAGGGCGGACGGGACTACTTGGCGTTCAGCATCGGGGTGAGGATGTCGTCGTACTGCTTGGCCAGCGCAGTGACGTCCCCGCCCTCGGCGATCTTCTGGAAGAACTCCTCCAGCTTGCCCGAGGCCTCGACGGTGGCCCAGCCCGGCGCGGCCGGGGTGAGCTTGGAGTTGGACGCGGACTCGATCAGGGCCTTGGCGAACTCGTCGTCGCCCAGGCTGGAGACGTAGTCGGAGTTGGCCGGGCCGAGGCCGTTCTGGCCCAGCATCTGCTGGTACTCGGGGCTGAAGATGATCTTCAACAGCTCACGGGCGCCCTCCTGGTTCTTCGAGGTGGCCGAGATGCCGATGTTGGAACCGCCGGCGAACACCGGGGCCGGCTTGCCGTCGTTGCCCGGCAGGGCGAAGACGCCGAAGGTCTTGTCGTTCCACTCGCGCACCTCCTTGCCGTCCTTCTTGACCAGGTCGCCGATCGACCAGTGGGCCCAGCCCGGCGCCATCACGGTGGCGGCGGCGAGGCTCGTCTTGGTCGTCGAGTTGTCCGAGCCGGTGAGCACGTCGGAGTTGTTCAGGTAGAGGTACACCGACTGGTCGGTCATGGTCTTCGGGGCGTGGGACGCGTTCTCGTACAGGCCCTGCAGCTGGGTCAGGCCCTTGATGCTGTTCGGGTCGGACAGCGTGGACGTCCAGGTGCCGTTGTCGAACTTGGCGAGGTCGCCGCCGTTCGCGAAGATCCAGGAGATCCCGTTGCGCCAGTCCTGGCCGCCCAGGAAGAAGCCGGAGAAGTCCTTGATGTTCTTCGGGTTCTTCTGGGTGATCGTCTTTACGTCGGCGTTGAACTCGTCCAGCGTGGTGGGCACGGAGACCCCGGCGGCCTTCCAGATGTCCTTGCGGTAGAACATGTAGCGCGAGCCGAAGTAGTACGGCAGCGTGTAGTTCTTGCCGTCCACCTCGCCGACGTCGACGAACGACTGGAGCAGCTTGTCACCGCCGAGTTCGTTGTACATGTCGGAGATGTCGGAGAAGGCGCCGACGTTGGTGAAGGTGGGCGACTGGGTGTTACCGACCTCGACCACGTCGGGGGTGTTGTTCGCGTCCGGCAGGGCGGTGGTCAGCTTGGTGACCAGGTCGCCCCAAGCCTGCTCCTCGATGGTGAGGGTGCCGCCGGTGTTGGCGTTGTAGGTGGTCTTCAGGTACTCGCGCAGCGCATCGGGGGTGTCGCCGCCGGCCAGCCACAACGTGATGTTCTGGGGCGCCGCGGACGCGGAGCCGCTGGCCGCCGGGCTGCTCGCGGCGCCGGAGGAGCACCCACCGAGGGCCAGGGCTGAGGCGGTCGCCAGTGCGACAACCGACAGCATCTTCTTCATTGCTTTCCTTTCGGGTTGGACGGACGGAGCGTTGGTCGTGGGGTCAGCCGATCCCGAGTTCGCCGAGCAGCACGAGGGCTGCCGCGCCGAGCAGGACGGCGTCGGCGCCGAGCGGGCTGGCGGCGAGTTCGAGTTCGGGACGGAATTCCGAGCGGGTGCGTTCGGCGATGCAGTCGCGCGCGGCGTCGAGCAGGGGAGTGGCGGCGATCTGGGTCGGTCCGCCGATCACGATGTGCTGCAGGCCGAGCATGCCCACCACCGGCGCCAGTGCGAGTCCGAGCCGGTGCCCCGCCTCGGCGAGCAGCGCGTCCGCGCGGTCGGGGTCGGCCTGGATCCGCGCGGTGAGGGCGGGGACGGAGGTCCAGGTCTCGAGGCAGCCGACCTTGCCGCAGGGGCACGGGCCGCCGGCCTCGTCGACCACGACGTGCCCGATCTCACCGGCGTCGCTGGCGGCGCCGTGGACGAGGCGTCCGCCGACCAGCAGGCCGGCGCCGACGCCGCGGGGGAGCTGGATCCGGACCAGGTCGTCCGGACCGCCGGCGAACCGGCGTTCGGCCAGCACGGCCACGTTGGCGTCGTTCTCGACCCGCACCGGCAGGGCCAGGTCGTCGTGCAGGAGGTCCTGCAGCGGCAGGTTGTGCCAGTGCAGGTTCGGGGCCGCCAGTACGGTGCCCCCGGTGTTCACGGTGCCGGGGGTGCCGACGCCGAGCCCGAGGACCGGGTGCGTGGCCGCCTGCTTCAGTTCGGCGGCGAGCTCGCGGGCGGCGACGAGGGCGTCGTCGCCGAAGGCGCCGTCCAGCGGCCGCGTCCGGGTGATCAGTGGCTCGCCGCGCAGGCTCAGCACCGCCCCGCGGAGCTCGTCGCGGGAGGACAGGTCCATGGCGAGGATGTCGCGGGCGCCGGCGTTGAAGGTGAGCAGGGTGGAGGGCTTGCCGGGCCGCGTGTTCTCGCTCGTCCCGGCCTCGGCGACGAGGCCGGCCGCGATCAGTTCCGCGACGAGGTCGGAGACGGTCACCTTGGTCAGGCCGGTCGCGCGGGCGATGTCGGCGCGCGACAGCTGGGAGTCGTTGTAGATCGCCTGGAGCGCGAGGGCGAGGTTGCTGCGCCGGGCGTCCTCGGGACGCAACGTGTGGCGGATCGGCTCCTGCATGTTGGTTAGTAAACTTTACTAACTCATGTCGGGCAAGGGTTCCGCCGCTCCGTTATGGAACTGTTACACCCGGGCGGTCAGGGCTGCACGGTCGACAGCCAGGGTGCCATGGCCGCGAAGATGACCACCGGGATGATGATCACGACGGTGACGACGCCGAGGATGATCGTGGTCACGCCCCAGCTGCGCCCGCGCTTGCTGGCGGTGGCGACGATGCCGGCGATCCACGCCGCGAGGCCGGCCCAGACGCTGACGCTGAGCAGGAAGCCGTGCATGGGGTAGCCCGCCGCGATCTGCTGCTGGATCTGCTCCGTCAGCTGGGCCATCTCGGCCTGGGACGGCTCGCCGGCCGCCAGGTAGGGGGCGAGCAGGCCCATCATCGCGCTCATGATCTGGTACCCGGCGATGCTGCCGACGACCACGCACACGACCAGCACCAGGAGGGCCATCATGCCGAGCATGGGGCTCCGGGCGGCCGGTTGTGCCGGCGTCCACCCCGTCGGCTGCGGGTACTGCTGCTGGACCGGGTAGGGCTGCTGCGGGGGCTGCTGTCCGTACTGGGCGGCGTAGTGGGTGATCTGGTACGGGTCGTGCTCTTCCGTCGGCGGGGCGGCGGGCTGTGGCTGCTGCTGCCCGTAGGGCTGCTGCGGGTACGCCTGCGGTGGGTAGGGCTGCGTCGGCTGCTGGGGTTGGCCGTAGGGCTGCCGGGGTTGGCCGTAGGGCTGCTGCGGCTGGCCGTAGGGCTGCGGTTGCTGACCCCCGCCGTACGGGTTGTAGGCGCCGGGCTGCGGGAATCCACCCTGCGGTTCCTGCGAAGTACCGCCCTGCTGCTCGTTCGACATGCCCAAAAGGGTAGCGCCGCCGTCCTCGCGCACGAGTGATTGCGCCCACGGCGCGGGTTCGTGCTCCGACGCTGCCAAGATGGGGGTATGCCAGACCTCCAGCCACGCGCGATCGCCTGGGCCGAGACCATGGCCGGCCACTACGGCGCGGGCCAGGTGAGGGCGCACTCCGAACCAGGCAACCGCCTCGCCGTGGACGCACCCGTCCTGCGCGAGCAGCGCGAGGAGTGGGAGGCCGGGCACCTGCGTCCGGGCGCCGCGCTCGCTGCGGGCGCCGGAGAGCGGGCGATCCGGGAGGAACCCGACCCCGAGCGCACCTGCTTCGAGCGGGACCGGGACCGGATCGTGCACTCCACCGCATTCCGGAGGCTGGCCGGCAAGACCCAGGTGGTGGTGTTCCCCACCGACCACCAGCGCACGCGCCTCACCCATGCCCTGGAGGTCGCCCAGGTCGCCACGTCCATCGCGCGCGGCGTCGGCGCCAACGCCACCCTCGTCGAGGCGATCGCGCTCGGCCACGACTGCGGCCACGGCCCGGGCGGCCACGCGAGCGAGGACGCCTTCGACGCCTTCCTTCCGGACGGCTACGACCACGGGCCGTGGGGCGCGGACGTGGTGCTGGCCGGGCTGAACCTGTGCGCCCAGACGCTGGACGGGGTGCGCAACCACTCGTGGTCGCGCCCGGTGCCGGCGACCGTCGAGGGCGAGATCGTGAGCTGGGCCGACCGGATCGCGTACTGCGCCCACGACCTGGAGGACGCTGCCGGGGCCGGCATCCTCGACCTCGACGACCTGCCCGCCGAGGTCGTGGAGACGGCGGGACGCGCGCGTCGCGCGCAACTGGGCACGTTCGTCCGGGCCGTGATCGCGACGGTCGCCCGCACCGGCGAGGTCGGCATGGCGGCGGAGCCGGCGTCCGCACTGGCGGCGCTGCGGGCGTTCAACTACGAACGGATCTACACCCGGCCCGACTCGCTGGCCCAGTCCGAGGCCGTGATCGCCGTCCTGCACGGCCTGGTGGAGTACTACGCCGAGCATCCGCGCGCGCTGCCGATGGCCTTCGTCGCGGCCGACCAGGGATCCGAGGGCCGGGTCCGGGCCGCGGTGACCTACGTGGCCGGAATGACCGACCGTTTCGCGTTCGAGACGGCGGTCGACCTGCTCGGCTGGAACCCCGACCGGCTCCCGAAGGGCATCGGCCGCGGCGCCTGAGCCCGTGGACCCTCCCACGACGCTACGTTCCGGGCGAGGACGCTACGCGGCGCCGCGTAGCGTCGCGGCCCCGGCGTAGCGCCGCG
>JAXGTK010000079.1:0-11908 GCA_040774965.1 Propionicimonas sp.
AGCTTGCGGTGGGCCAGGCGCCCGGCCCGCTCGGCGGGGGTGGCACCCATCCGCTCGGCGACCAGGCCGGCGGTGAGCGCGGTGGCCATGCCGCCGGCCGCCTCGATCGCCTGGAAGGCCTCCCAGGCCTTGGCGGCGAGGGACTCGGTGAGCTCCTCGACGTACCAGGAGCCGCCGGCCGGGTCACAGACCCGTCCGATGTTGGCCTCCTCCGAGGCGACGGCCGGGGTGTTGGGGGCCATCCGCCGGCTGAACGCGTCCGGCAGGCCCCACGCGGTGTCGAACGGCAGGCAGGTGATGATCTCGGCGCCGCCGACCGCCGCGGCGAAGGTGGCGATCGTGCCGCGCAGCAGGTTCACCCACGGGTCGTCACGGGTGACCATGCGCAGCGAGGTGACGGCGTGCTGGACGGCGCCGCGGGCGTTCGCGGGAACCCCGCTGACCTCGCCGACGCGGGCCCACAGCCGGCGCAGCGCGCGCAGCCGGGCGATCGTCGTGAACTGGTCGGCGTTGGCGCTCACCCGGAACGCGATCTGACCGAACGCGGCGGCCGGCGCGATGCCGGCGGCCTCGAGGTCGCGCAGGTAGGCGACGCCGGTGGCGATCGCGAACGCGAGCTGGTCGACGTCGCTGGCGCCGGCGTCGTCGTAGGGCAGCACGTCGACCGTGAGGGCGCGGACGGCGGGCAGTTCGGCGAGGGTCGCGTTCACCCATTCGGCGTGCGCGCCGAGGTCCGGCGCCTCGCCGGTGCGGGCCGCGAGCGCGAGGGCGTCGAGGCCGAGGTTGCCCCGGGCGTGGTGGGCGCCTGCGGCCTTCCACCAGCCGGCGAGGGCCCTGGCCGCGGCGGGCTGGTCCTCGGCGCTGCTGATCGACACCGGGGCGAGGTCGGGCTGCACGTCGGCGAGCACCGCGGCGACCTGGTCGGCCGCGATCGCGTCCGATCCGGTGCGCAGCCAGACGGAACTCGCGCCGCGCTCGAGGTCGGCGAGGACCTCACGGCGGGTGAACTCGACGTCCGGGTCCTCGTGGAGCTGACGGATGTCCCAGCCGGTCAGCGGGCTGGTCTTGACCATCGTGCCGCGGGTGAACGGCATCACGCCGGGGTGGCCCAGCGGAACGTCGGTTTCGGTGTACAGCGGCTCGATGGTGAGGTCGTCGACGGTGATCGTGCGCAGGCGCTTCATCGCCTGATCGATGGTCAGTTCCTTGCCCTCGGGACGCCGCCGGTTGAGGACCTTCAGGACCTCAACCTCCCAGTCTTCTCTGGTGGGAGTGGCGAAATCCCCGGCAAGCTGCAGGGGCATGTCGGTCATGGGTCAACCCTATCGCCACTGATCGGCGGTCCTTTCTGGCCTGACCAATTCGGGACGAGCGTGCAAGACCCCGCCCGAATCGTGGACACCGCACTCCTGCACAGGTGCCGGACGGCCCGTTCAGGCGTCGCCGGCAGCGGTCAGCAGCCGCTCACCCAGCGACCGGACGGCGGTACGCAACTGCGGCCCGCTCACCACACGGAACGGCATCGGCAACCCCGCCAGGATCTCGGCGTACCAGGGCGGATCGTTCGTGCTGCCGACCAGCCGGGTGTGGTCGGCGTCGACGGCCTCGAGGCGTCCGGCGGTGCGCGAGAGCCACGGCCTCACCTCCGCGAGCGGGGCGTCGATCAGCACCTCGGTGGCGAATTCCCAGCCCAGGGCGAAGTTGTCCTCCAGCACGGCCACCGGGTCGAGGTCCGGCGGCGGTTCGAAGGACCGGTCCAGCTCGACCACCTGCTGCACCCGGTCCACGCGGTAGGTGCGCAGCTGGTCGCGGGCCGGTCGCCGGCAGAGGAGGTACCAGCGGCCGTGCCGGGCGACGACCGCCCACGGCTCGACCACGACCTCCTGATCGGAGCCGGAACCCGAGCGGTAGGCCAGCCGTGCGAGGTGCCGGTTCGCCGAGGCCTGCACGAGGCCTGCGGTGATCGCGGGGTCGGGCGGCACGGCGCCGCGGTCGCGGGCGGGACGAGCCTGGCGGCGCACCAGTTCGGCCTGCGCGGCGACCGCCTCCGGCAGGGCCCGCATGATCTTCCGCAGGGCGCTGCCCACCGGATCTGCGGTGTCGGTGACGTCATGGGCGCCCTCCAGCACGGCCATGACCAGGCCCAGTGCCTCGGTCGAGGAGAACACCAGGGGCGGCAGGCGGACGCCGCGTCCCACCGAGTAGCCGCCGTGGACGCCCCGCACCGAGAGGATCGGGATCTCCGCCTCGCGCAGGATCCCGACGTAGCGCCGGGCCGCCCGCTCGGTGACGCCGAGGGAGCCGGCCAGGCGCGTCGCCGTGATGCCGGGCTCGGCCTGGATCAGTTCCAGGGCGAGCAGGGCCCGGGCGGTGGGGCTGGTTGGGTTCGTCGCCATGCCTATTCCTGCGTAGCCGGGTGCCCGATCAATGCGGAAGTAGATCGTCCGGATTTGATCCTACCGTCGTTCCATGACCCAACGCAGCATCTCCCTGAACGCCATCGGCACCACCCCGGCACGGCCGCCGCGCACCACCCCCACCCGACGCGACCCCTGGTGGATCCCGCTGGGCGAGGCGATCACGTCGCTGTTCGGCTCCGCGGCGCCGCCGGCCGGAACCTCTGCCGCAGACCTGCCGGCCGAGGTGCTCCGCGACCACGATCCCGCGCTGCACCGTGCGCTGGCCGCCCGGGTGGCCGGGCGGGATCTGGACCCCGGAACCCGCCCGCTGCTCTACTGACCGGGTCATGGAATTCGAGTTCACCGCCGATGTGGTCGAGTGGCGCGGCCCTGCGCCGTTCGTGTTCGCCGCGGTGCCCGGGGCGGCGGCCGAGGCGATCGGCGACCTGGCGTCCGCGCTCACCTACGGCTGGGGCTGCATCCCGGTCGAGGTGTGGCTGGACGGCACGCGCTTCACCACGTCGCTGTTCCCGAAGGACGGCGGCTACCTCGTCCCGCTGAGGGCCGCCGTCCGGCCCGCCGGCCTCGGCCCCGGCGACCGGGTCGACCTGCGCCTCGTCCTCGACGTCCGCTGACCCCGTGGACCGGATCGGGGACGGTTCCTGATCCGGTCCACCACCCGACGGCCCGAGGCCCCGACACGCCCGACCAGCCGGAGGAGCCGCTCAGGCGACCTGGCGGACGAGGGCCTCGGCGGAGCCGATCATCACGGCGGTCTCGCGCTCCCAGTCGGGTTCCTGGCCGCGGAACGGGCCGGTGGCCAGCGAGATGATCACGGCCGCGGACCGCAGCCGCAGTTCGGTCGGGTCCACCCGGGTGTCGAACACGGGCACCCAGCGCCGGATCAGCTGGTGGACCCGGGCCTCCTGGGTGCTGTTCATCCTCTGGATGGTGGACAGGTGGGCCACCAGGCAGGCGAGGTCGTCGGCCCGGCGCCCCGGGCCGACCGTGTCGGTGTCGAGCAGTCCGCACACCCGGCCGCCGGCCACGTGCACCTGCCCCTCGTGGAAGTCGCCGTGGGTGGGCTCGTTGCCGGGCGGGATCGGCGCCAGCCCCTGACCGATCGTGTCGACCAGCCAGTCCAGCCGTGGCCCGAGCACGGGGACGGCAGCGGCCACCATCCGGGCGTAGTGGGCCACCGCGTCCGACCAGGGCGGACGCCGGTCCAGCCGCGCCACCGAGGCGGGCATCGCGTCCAGCAGTTCGATCAGGGCCTCGGCGGTGCACGGCTCGGCGGGCTCGAAGATCGCCCGGGCCAACGGCTCCCCGGCGAGCTCCCGCAGCACGAGCAGGTGGTCGTCGGTGGTGGCCGCGACCTCCGCGACCGGCAGCCCGGCGTCCGCCAGCAGCCGGTGCCGGCTGATCACGTCCTCGAAGAGGCGCGAGCGGAGCACCTTCACGTAGACGACCTCCCCGCCCGCACTCACCCGCACCACGGCGCGCCGCCGGGGCCGGTAGCCGATCATCTGCAGGTTGAGGTCGTCCGGGGTGACCGCGCGGGCGAAGATGTGCCGGCTGTTCGCGAGCTCTGCCATCGACTCGGCGTAGGCGGCGCGGGAGAGCCCGGGCAGGTCGGGGTCCTGCGGGTAGATCCAGACCGCCACCTCACGCTCGCCGTCGGCGAAGATCTCCGCGGCCGTGTCGGTGTCCACCGGCCCGGACGCACGGGCGCTCACGCCGAGCAGTTCCTCCCGCCGGCCGTAGGGCCAGTCGACGAGCGCCGAGTAGGTCGCGGTCGTGGACTGGGCGGGATTCGCGTCCACGTGGTCGAGCGCCCAGGACACCAGCGTGCCGCCGGCGTGCTGCAGGGCGGCCGTGAGGAGTGCGCCGACGTCGTCCGAGGTGAGCAACGTCGAGCCGTCGGGGTCGGACGCAGGCACTTCACCTCCTGGCAGCGCTGGGCACGCAGCAGACTACTTCGTCGGCCGCACGCAGGTTACCCGTTGCCGGGCTCGGGTCCCAGATTCGTCAGGCGCAACCGGGCCGCGCGCCGTCCGTCCAATTCCAGCACGGTCAGCTCGAACCGGTTCTCCGCGTCCGCGTCGTCCTCGGCGTGCAGCGTGACCGCGCAGGTGTCGCCGACCTGCGGCAGCGAGCCGAGTTGCGCCATCACGAAGCCGGCCACGGTGTCGTAGGGGCCCTCGGGCAGCACGTAGCCGACCTGTTGGCCGAAGTCCTCCAGCGTCACCAGCCCGTCGAGGTCGACGGTCTGGTCGTGGTTGTCGGTCGCGGGGCTCGCCTCGACGTCGAATTCGTCGGTGATGTCGCCGATCAGCTCCTCAATCAGGTCCTCGATCGTGACGATGCCGGCGGTGCCGCCGTACTCGTCCCGGACGATCACGAGGTGCTGGCGGGTCTGGCGCATCTCGGTGAGCGCACGCAGGATCTTCACCGACTGCGGCAACGAGCCGACCGGACGGACCAATTCGCGGACGGGCGCGTTGCGCTCGGCGGGATCGAGGTCGGCGAGGTCGCGGACGTGGACGAAGCCGATCACGTCGTCCGGGCCGTCGCCGATCACCGGGTAGCGGCTGTGCGGGGCTCCCTGCACCTCGCGGAACGCCTTGTGGGCGGGCGTCGCGCCGTCCAGGAAGTCCACCTCGGTGCGCGGGATCATCGCCTCGCGCAGGCTGACCTCGCCCGCGGCGAACACCTCGTCCACGATCTGGCGCTCCTCGTCGCCGAGGGTCTGGGAGCTGCCGACCATCTCGCGCAACTCCTCGTCGGTGACCTCCTCGCGGGACGCGTTCGGGTCGCCGCCGAACACACGGACGAGCAGGTCGGTGGACACTCCCAGGAACCAGATCACCGGGGTGGCCAGGCGGGCGATCGCGTTCACCATCGGGCCCAGCGCGATCGCGAACGACTCGGCCCGCTGCATGGCCAGCCGCTTGGCGGTCAGCTCGCCGATCACGATCGAGAAGTAGGAGATGACGACGGTGATCGCCACCAGTGCGAGCGGGCCGGCGACGCCGTCCGGCACGCCCCAGCCGACGAGGACGGCCGCGAAGCTGTCCGCCAGCGTCGCCCCGCCGAACGCCGCGGAGAGGAACCCCGCCAGCGTCACGCCGATCTGGACGGCGGAGAGGAACCGGTTCGGGTCCGCCGTGAGCTGGGCGACCGTGCGGCCCCGGCGTCCGCGGACGCTGAGCTGCTTGACCTGGGACTCCCGCAACGAGACCAGCGCCATCTCCGCCGCTGCGAAGACGCCGCCGATCACGATGAACAGCAGGATCAGCAGCATGTCGCCGACGATTGGACTCAACCCACTCCTCCCCCGCTTCGGGGCCTCAGTCTAGGGCCCGCGCACACCGTCCCTCCCGTCGAGCCGCGTGCGGCGGAGCGCGCTGGTAGCCTCGACTGCCGTGACGACCCCCGGTTCCCCGCGAGGCCACCGGGCTGCCCGGCCGCAGCGGACGGGCACGGCCGGGATCCGGACGGGGGTGCGACGCCTCGCCCGTGCCGTCGGGGTCCGGGTCTCCGGCCTCCTCGGTCCCGTGGCCACCGTGTTCTCCCTCCCCTGGCGGCTGGTTCCGCTGCGCCCCGACCGGGTCGCGTTCATCTCGTTCGGCGGCGGCGGACGCCACGAGTTCTCCTGCAACCCGAAGTACGTGCTGCTGGCCCTCCAGCGCGCCACCGACCGGCTCGACCTGACCTGGGTCGTGACCGACCCCGACCAGTACCCCGAACTCGCCCGGCGGGGCGTCCGGCTGGTCCGGCACGGCACGCCGGCGGCCGTCCACCACCTCCTGACAGCGAGCGTCGTGGTGTCCAACGGGGCCTACCTGATGTGGTTCCCGTTCCGCCGCAGCCAGTTCGTGGTCAACACCTGGCACGCGGGGGGCGCCTACAAGCGGATACCCGGCGACCACTCCGGGGCGGACCCGGTGCTGCGGCGCAAGCTGGCCCACAGCGCCCGCGTGACGGACCTGGTCCTCTCCAGTTGCCGGCTGTTCACGACGGAGGAGGTCCGCGGGGCCTTCGGCTACGAGGGCGAGGTGGCCGAGGTCGGGCTGCCCCGCAACGACCTGCTGGTGACCGGCGACCACGAGGAGCTGGACGCGCGGACCCGGACGGCCCTCGGACTTCCCGCCGGCGCAAGAACCGTCCTGGTCGCCCCCACCCTGCGGGAGGACGCGTCGGCGGTCGAGCCGCTGGACCAGGCGGGCCTGGTCGAGGCCCTCGGGCGACGCTTCGGCGGTGACTGGTGGGTCCTGTACCGGGCGCACAAGCTCAGTTCACCGGCCGGAGGCCCACCGGCCGGCACCCGCTGGCTCGACGTGGGCGACTACCCGGACATCCAGGAACTGCTCGGCTTCGCCGACGTGCTGGTCACGGACTACTCCTCGACGGTCTGGGACTTCTCCCTGACCGGCAAGCCCTGCTTCCTCTACCTGCCCGACCTGGCCGCCCTGCGCCGGAACCCCGGTTTCTACGTGGACCCCGCCGAGTGGGGGTTCCCGCTGGCGGCGACGAACGCCGCGCTGCGGGGTGCGATCGGGGAATGGGACCCCGAGCGGCACCGTGCAGGCGTGGAGCACCACCACCGGCTGCTGGGCTCGGTCGAGACGGGGCACGCCGCGACGGACGTGGCGGCGCTCATCCTCGATCGCCTCGCCGGCGGAGCACGGCCCGTCCACGACGGCACCGCACCAGCGGCCGGGTCGTGACCGACCCCGGTCGGTGCACTCCGTGCCCTTCTGCCGGACCGGGCCGCCGGGCCGCCGATATGATCGCTCGACCACGCGCGTGAGTTCCAGGGAGCAATGGTGAAGATGCGCCTCGATCGTGACGTCCCGGGCCGGGAAGCGCCGTCCGCGGCGCGCAGCACGCCCGGTCGCCGCGGTCTTCCCGTCCTGGCCGGCCAGGTGGCCAAGGCACTGCGCCAGCTCGGGCCGTCCCTCCTGAACGCGGCCGCCGTGCTGCTGGTCGTGCTGCTGCTGCTGGACGAGCCGTCGCGTCCGGCGGGCCTGGTCGCGGCCGTGCTGCTCACGGCCGTCGAGTGGTGGCTCATCCGGGACGGCAGGATGCGCCCGGACCATGCACAGCGTGCGGTCCTGCGCGGCGCCCTGGTCGCCAGCACCTGGCCCTCCACCGGTGGGGGCTGGACGATGGTCCTCGCCGTCGCGGCCCTCGTCGCGGCCGCCCTGGCCGACCCGGCCGTGGCCGTGCTGTCCAACCAGAGGGTGAGTGCCTGGCGCCTGCCGGGGTTCGCGACGCCGCGGCGCAGCGATGCCGTCTCCCCCCTGTTCGACGCCGCGTGCGGGCTGACGGTCCTGCTCGGCCTCACCGGGCTCGGCCTGCCCGCCCTCGTCTTCGGGGTCGCGGCGCCGGTCGGGGTGGTGGTGGCCGCCGCACTGGCGCTGCGCGGGTTGCAGGCCGCCCGCCGGCAGCAGCGGGCCGGCGCCATCGCGGCTGCGCTCGCCGACTACGCCCCCCGCTTCGCGATCGCGTTCAGCGGCAGGCCGGAGGCCGGCTACCAGATCTCGATGTGGCTGCCGTACCTCGAACGCACCGGCGAGCGCTCCGTGCTGATCGTGCGCGAGCGCAACTTCGTCCCGATCGCCCTCGGGCTCACGACGACGCCCGTCCTGTACGTGGATCGCCCCGAGATCCTGGAGCAGCTGCTGGTTCCGGGCATCGGCGCCGTGTTCTACGTCAACAACGAGGCGAAGAACGCCCAGAGCGTCCGCTTCCGCGGTCCCACCCACGTGCACCTCGGCCACGGCGACAGCGACAAGCCACCGAGCTACCAGCCCACGACGGCGATGTTCGACGAGATCTTCGTGGCCGGCCAGGCCGGGATCGATCGCTTCGGCACGCACGGTGTGCTGGTGCCCGCCGAGAAGTTCCGGATCGTCGGACGCCCCCAGCTGGAGCGGGTCGAACCCGCCGGGAACCCCGTGCCACAGCCACCCCACGTGCTGTACGCCCCGACCTGGCGCGGTGGCGTGGCGGACATGAACTTCGGTTCGCTCCGGCACGGTGAGCGGATCGTGTCCGCGCTCCTGCGGTGCGGCGCCGTCGTCTCGTTCCGCCCACACCCCTACTCGGAACGCGACGCCGAGTCCCGCGTGTTCATCCGGCGGATCGACGAGCTGCTCGTCGCCGCGGGCCCGCAGCACCTCACGTCCACGCACACCGGCCGGCTCGACATCATCGACTGCCTCAACGCCGCCGACGCCCTCGTCACCGACGTGTCGAGTGTCGCCTCGGACTTCCTGCAGTCGGGCAAGCCCTTCGCGATCACCGACATGGGCGTCGTGGACGGGCCTCTCGAGGAGTCCTTCCCCCTCGCCGCGGCCGCCTACGTGCTGCACCCCGACGGCGACCTCGACGGGGTGCTCGCGCAGATGCTGGGCGACGACCCGCTGGTCTCCGAACGGCAGCAGATGCGTCGCTACTACCTCGGCGGCGCGGACGGTTCCGACCACGCGGAACTCTTCGTCCGTGCCGTGCGGGCGGCCATCGAGCGCGGCACGCCCGCAGCCACGAAGCAGGACGCGACGGTCGCGGACGGGCCCGGAGCCACCCGTCCGCCGGAGGCCGGGTAGGCCGGCAACCGGTTCAGCCCAGGCGGGAGCGGTCCACCGTGGCCTCGGCGCCGAACAGCCAGCCGCGGATGAAGCCGGACCCCCAGGCCAGGTGCATGGTGGCGAGCACGACCACGTTCAGCAGCCGGTCGACCAGGCCGTCCCCGCCGAGCCGGGTGAGGCCGACCGCGGTGACCCCGGCGAGGTAGCCCAGCGACGGGACGTGGGCGAGCGCCCAGCCGGAGCCGCGGGCCACGCCGAGCACTTGCAGCAGTGCGACGACGAGGCTGAGCGTGACGAGCACCGCCACGGCCGGCGGCGGCAGGTAGCGCCACGGGGTGGACTGGTGGCGCCGCACGAGGGCGCCGCGCCACACGCCGGTGGCGTACATCTGGCGGCGCAGCGCGTCCCAGTTGGCGCGCGGCCAGTAGGTCACCCTCAGCCTCGGCGTGAACATGACCAGGTGGCCGGCGGCGCGGATCCGGTGGTTCAGCTCCCAGTCCTCGGCACGGCGCAGGGTCTCGTCGTAGAGGCCGACCTCGTCGAGCACCTCGCGGCGGAAGACCCCCAGGTACGCCGAGTCGCACTCGGCCTCCTCCTCGCCGTGGTGCCAGGAACCGCCGCCCAGCCCGAAGGGAGAGTTGTAGGCGCGCGCGACCGCCCGCTGGAAGCGACCGTGGCCCTTCGCCTCCATCACGCCGCCGACGTTCGCCGCACCCGTGCGGCGCAGCATCTCGACCATCGCCGCGGTGTAGCCCTCCGGCAACTCGGCGTGGGCGTCCACCCGGACCACGACGGGGTGCCGGCTCGCCCGGATGGCGAGGTTCATCCCGATCGGGATGTCGTTGCGCGGGTTGGGGACCAGCCGGACGCGGGGGTCGGACGCCGCGAGCCGTGCGGCCACGTCGTCCGTCCCGTCGGAGGAGGCGCCCAGCGCCAGCACGAGTTCCTGCTCGCCCGGGTAGTCCTGGGACAGGACCGCGCCGACCGCCTCGGCGAGGTGCGCGGCCTCGTTCAGCACCGGCATCACGTAGGAGACCCCGGGGTGCTCGGGGAGTTCGGCCAGCACGGGCCGGGGCATGGCGGCCGGCGTCGAACTCACGTCCGCCATTGTCGCAGACCAACGCCGAGAGCCACCCAATTTCGTCGAGTGCCGGCCTCTGGCGCCGGCCCTCGATGCAGAAGGGTGGCTCTCGGTGGATCAGGCGAGCTTCGCGGCCAGGTTCTCGTCGAGCGCGGCGAGGAACTCCTCGGTGGTCAGCCACGGCTGGTCGGGGCCGACGAGCAGGGCGAGGTCCTTCGTCATCCTGCCGGACTCGACGGTCTCGATGCAGACCTGCTCGAGCGCCTCGGCGAAACCGGTCACCTCGGGGGTGCCGTCGAGCTTGCCGCGGTGCTTGAGGCCGCCGGTCCAGGCGAAGATCGAGGCGATCGGGTTGGTGGACGTCGGCTTGCCCTGCTGGTGCATCCGGTAGTGCCGGGTGACGGTCCCGTGCGCGGCCTCGGCCTCGACGGTCTTCCCGTCCGGGGTCATCAGCACCGACGTCATCAGGCCCAGCGAGCCGAAGCCCTGCGCCACCGTGTCGGACTGGACGTCGCCGTCGTAGTTCTTGCAGGCCCAGACGTAGCCGCCCTCCCACTTCATCGCGGACGCGACCATGTCGTCGATCAGCCGGTGCTCGTAGGTGAGGCCCTTCGCATCGAACTCGGCCTTGAACTCGGTCTCGAACACCTCGGCGAAGATGTCCTTGAACGTCCCGTCGTAGGCCTTGAGGATCGTGTTCTTCGTGGACAGGTACACCGGGTAGTCGCGCATCAGCCCGTAGCTGAAGGACGCCCGAGCGAAGTCGCGGATCGAGTCGTTGTAGTTGTACAAGCCCATCGCCACGCCGCCCGCGTCGCCGTAGTTCGCGACCACGTGCTGGATCGGCTCCGAACCGTCGGACGGGGTGAACGTGATGGTCAGTTCCCCGGCGCCGGGCACCTTGAAGTTGGTGGCCTTGTACTGGTCGCCGTGGGCGTGGCGGCCGATCACGATCGGCTTGGTCCAGCCGGGCACCAGCCGCGGGATGTTGGAGATGATGATCGGCTCGCGGAACACCACGCCGCCCAGGATGTTGCGGATCGTCCCGTTCGGCGACACCCACATCTTCTTCAGCCCGAATTCGCTCACCCGGGCCTCGTCGGGGGTGATCGTGGCGCACTTCACGCCGACGCCCTCGCGCTTGATCGCGTTCGCCGCGTCCACCGTGACCTGGTCGTCCGTGGCGTCGCGGTGCTGGATGCTCAGGTCGTAGTAGTCGAGGTTCACGTCGAGGTACGGATGGACCAGGCGGTCCTTGATGAACTGCCAGATGATCCGGGTCATCTCGTCCCCGTCCAGCTCCACCACCGTGCCGACGACCTTGATCTTCGCCATCCCCTGACCTTCCTGCTCGCGACGTCGGCCCAAACATACCGTGGGCGCCACTGGCGTCCCTCCCCCACCACCCGAGTGCCGGGACGCTACGCGCAGGGCGAGGACGCTACGCGGCGCCGCGTAGCGTCGCGGCCCGGGCGTAGCGCCGTGGAGGGGGTCCGGGGACGCTACCCTTTCAGCCGTGATCGACTCGACCCACTGGCTGCTGACCCTGTCCTGCCCGGACCGTCCCGGGATCGTGCACCAGGTGACCGGCGCGATCGTCGAGGCGCGCGGCAACATCACCGAACTGCAGCAGTTCACGTCCACCGAGTCGGGACGGTTCTTCATGCGGGTGCAGGTGCAGTCCGGTTTCGACCGGTCGCACTTCGAGCGCGACTTCGCCGCGATCGCCGAGAGCCTGGGCGCGCAGTGGGTGCTCGACTACGTCGGACGCCGCCGGCGCACGCTGGTCCTGGCCAGCAAGGCCGGCCACTGCCTGAACGACCTGCTGTTCC
>JAXGTK010000080.1:0-11796 GCA_040774965.1 Propionicimonas sp.
AGGCGGACATGGTCGCTCATCCCGACCCCGCGACGTTCCAGTTGCTGCCGTGGCGCGGCACGACGCAGGGCACGGCGCGGATGTTCTGCGACATCCGCCTGCCCGACGGCTCGCCGTCGTACTCCGACCCCCGGTACGTGCTGAAGCGGGCGCTGAAGAAGGCCTCCGACATGGGGTTCACCTACTACACGCACCCCGAGATCGAGTTCTACCTGTTCAAGCAGCCGATCGTGCCCGGCCAGCCGCCGATCCCGGCCGACCAGTCCGGCTACTTCGACCACACCACGACGAGCCCGGGCGCCGACTTCCGCCGCCAGGCGATCACCCTGCTCGAGCAGATGGGCATCTCGGTGGAGTTCAGCCACCACGAGGGCGGTCCGGGCCAGCAGGAGATCGACCTGCGCTACGCCGACGCGCTCACCATGGCCGACAACATCATGACCTTCCGGGTCGTGATCAAGGAGGTCGCGGTGATGCAGAACATGTTCGCGTCCTTCATGCCGAAGCCGCTGAGCAACCACCCCGGCTCGGGCATGCACACCCACGTCTCGCTGTTCGAGGGCGACAACAACGCCTTCTACGACGCGAGCGCGGAGTACCACCTGTCGAAGACCGGGCGCCAGTTCATCGCAGGCCTGCTCCGGCACGCCGGTGAGATCACCGCGGTGACCAACCCCTGGGTGAACTCCTACAAGCGGCTGATCGCCGGCGCCGAGGCGCCGAGCTACATCTGCTGGGGCCAGAACAACCGCTCCGCGCTGGTGCGGGTGCCGATGTACAAGCCGTCCAAGGGCACGTCCGCCCGGATCGAGCTGCGCTCGATCGACTCGGCGGCCAACCCGTACCTCGCGTACGCGATGGTGCTCGCCGCCGGCCTGGCCGGGATCGAGAACGAGTACGAGCTGCCCGAGGGTGCCGAGGACGACGTGTGGTCGCTGACCGACCGCCAGCGGCAGGCCCTGGGCATCACGCCGCTGCCGCGCAGCCTGGGCAACGCGATCGACCTGATGGAGAACTCCCAACTGGTCGCCGACACCCTCGGCGAACACGTCTTCGACTTCTTCCTGCGCAACAAGAAGACCGAGTACGACTCCTACCGCGGTCATGTCTCGGAGTGGGAGCTGACCCACTCGCTGCCCTCGCTCTAGGCCCGGAACTCCGCCGGGCGACCCGCGGGCGGGGACGCGCCCTCGACGGGGTGCGGTGCGGGTGGTCCCCGGCCGGAACCCGTCCGGGAGTGTACGGATCTGTCCGCAACCACTGCACCCAGCCTCGTACGCGGTTCAATTGTGGCGCCACCGACCGCCGGGCCGCCGGCCCGGCACCGGGGAGTCTCCTGGAGGGGGGAGAACCTTCACGGCACGTCGGTGAGCGGGCCCGTCACGGACAGCGGGGGGAGACTCCTGGCGGGCCCGCAGGCCGGACACGACAGCGCCGCCGTCCCGGAGACCGGGACGGCGGCGCTGTCGTGTGGGCTCAGCGGCTGGCCGAGGAGGTGGGAGCCGAGCTGGCTGCCCCCGAACTCTCCGCGGTCGGCACGGCCGTGGCCGCCGCCGACGCGGAGGCCGACGCCGAGGACGACGAGGACGTACGCCCACGGAACGTCTGGTTCTCCGGGATCGCCGCCGTGTTGTCGGCCAGTACCACGATCTGGCCCGCGTCGAGGCCGGAGGTGATCTGCACCCAGCCGCCGCCGACGGCTCCGGTCTCCACCGTGACGGTGGACGAGGAGTCGGCGTTGGTGCTGTCCACGACCTCGACGGTCGCGGTTCCGGTGCCCGTCGGGGTCACCGCCGAGGCCGGCAGCCGCAGCACGTTCGTCTCGGACTTGACCGGGATCAGGACGGAGGCGTTGGCGCCGCTCGCGAGGAGCCCGGTCGGGTCGCTCACCGACACCGTGGTGGTGTAGGTCGGGGTGTCCCCGCTGGTCCCGCTGGTCTCGAGCGAGGCGATCGTGGTGATCTTGCCGGTGAGCGTCTTGCTCGAGCCGGCGGGGGTCACGGTGACCTCCTGCCCGACCTTCACCAGTTCCCTGGTCGTCAGGGGCAGCTCGAAGCTCACCACCGCGTTGCCGTTACCGACGATCGTGATCGAACCGGAGGACGCGCCGTCGCCCTCGGTGAGGGTGACCTCACCGACGGTTCCGGAGATCGGTGCGACCAGGGTGGCATCCGCCAGGTCCTGCTCGGCCGTCGCCAGGTCCTGTTCGGCGCTCAGCAGGCTGGCCTTGGCCTTGGCGACCGTCGCCTTGCTGACCGAGGTCGACGAGCTGGAGCTCTTCTTCTTGCTCGGCGTGCTCGGCAGGGTACCGGTACCGCCGGTGCCGCCGGTGAGCTGGGCCACGACCAGTTGCAGGTTCGCGTTGGCCAGGATCACCTCGGCGCGGGCGTCCGCGCAGGCCTGGAGCTGGTCGTCGGTGAAGGAGTCGGAGTCGAGCACCTTCGCCAGCTGGGACGCGGACGCCGTGGCCGTTGCAGCCGTGTCGTCCTTGGCCGCGGAGGTCTCCTCCGTGGTGGCGGACGCGGTGGCCGTCGGGGTCGGTGTCGACTCGGTGGTCGCGGTACCGGAACCGGTCGTCTCCGTCGCCGTGGCTGTCGCGGTCGCCGTGGCCGTCGACGTCGCGGTTGCGGTCGCGGTCGGGGTGCTCGCGGCCGGCAGGATCGAGTCGAAGATCGCGTTGCACTTGTCCGCCTCGTCCAGCACGGCCAGGTTCATCCGCGAGGCGGCCTCGTTGAGCAGGGTGGGGTCGATCACGACACTCGCCGCGGTCGCGCCGCTCGAGCCGGAGCTGGTCTTGCTGGCACTGCTGGATGAACTCGAGCTGCTCGTCGAACTGGCCGGGTGCTGCGCCGCGTACAGCGTGGCCTCGGCCTCCGCCACGGACGTGGTCGCGTTCAGCACGGCCAGCCGCAACGTGCCCTTGCTCAGGGTCGCCAGGGTGTCGCCGGCCTCGACCTCGTCACCGACGGCGACCTTGACCGACTTCACGGTTCCGCTGACCGAGAACGACGCCTCGGCGGTGTTCTTCCTGCTGACCGTGCCCGTGGCGGTGTAGGTCTGGGTCACGTCGCCGGTGCCGGCGACGGCCGTGACGTACCGCTGGCTGGCCGCACTGGAAGAGGTGGCGACACCGATCCCGATACCGGCCACCAGTGCCAGCGCCGCGCCGGCTCCGAGGACTCCCCGGATACGTGGATTCATGTCATTCACTCCTCAGTGCGTCGATGGGCGCAAGCTTGGCCGCCCGGGAGGCGGGGTAGACACCGGCGACCAGGCCGATGCCCAGGGAAACGGCCAGTGCGAGCAGGGTGGCCGGGATGGAGATGAGCACGGTCATGCTCAGGATCGGGGTCAGGATGGCCGCCCCGGCGAAGCCGAGACCCACTCCGACCAGACCACCGAGGACGCCGAGGATGCCGGCCTCCACCAGGAACTGGCGGCGGATCACCCCGGGCGTGGCGCCCAGGGCCTTGCGCAGGCCGATCTCCCTGACCCGCTCGCTGACCGAGACCAGCATGATGTTCATCACGCCGATTCCGCCGACCAGCAGCGAGATACCGGCGATACCGCCGAGCAGCAGGGTCAGGATGCCGGTCACCGAGGTCGCGGTCTCGACCAGCGAGGCCTGCGTCGACACGGTGAAGTCCGCATTGTCCGTGGTCACCTGGTGCGAGGCGAGCAGCGCGGTGTACACCTCCTGGTAGGCCGCCGACAGGCTGTCGGTGTCCTTGCCGGACAGGTAGATGGTCGAGACGCTGTTCGTGCTGGTGGAGGTGGACAGCCGGGACGCGAAGGTCGAGAACGGCACCAGGACGGTGTCGTCCAGGCTCGAGGTCGACGAGGAGCCCTCGGACGCGAGGACGCCGATCACCGTGAACGACTGGCCGTTGATGCTGATCGTCTGGCCCACCGGGTCACCGGTGGTGAACAGCTCGCTGGAGGTCTCCGAGCCGAGCACGGCCACGTTCGCCGAGGAGTCGACCTCGGAGGTCGTGAAGAACCGTCCGGTCTCGACCGTCCGGGATCGCACGGTGAGCCACTCGGGCACCGTTCCGACCACGGTCGAGGTCCAGGTCGTCTCCGAGGACTGCAGCGAGCCGTTCGTCGAGGACGTCGGGGCCACCGCGGACACGTCGGGCGCGACGGTCGGGTCGGCCAGCATCTCCGCGTCCTGCAGGGTCAGGGTGGAGACGGCGCTGCCGCCGCCACGGAAGCCTCCGGAGGAGGTGCTCTGGGACGGGGAGACCGAGATCAGGTTCGAGCCGAGCGAGTTGATCTGGTCCGTGATCTGCTGCTGGGCGCCCTGGCCGAGGCCGACGGTCAGCATGACCGCCGCGATGCCGATCAGGATGCCGAGCATGGTCAGCGCCGAACGCATCCGGCGTGCGTTGAGCGCGGCGATCGCCGTGCGCAGCGTCTCGGTCCAGCCCATCATCGCGGGGCTCCCGCCGTCGCGACCGGCGCCGATTCCCGCAGCAGCCCGTCATAGATGTGCACCAGGTGCTTGGCCTGCTCGCCGACGTCCTGCTCGTGGGTGATGATCACGATCGTGCGGCCCGCCTCGTTCAACTCCTCGAACAGGTCCAGGATCTCCCCGGTCGAGTGCGAGTCGAGGTTGCCGGTCGGCTCGTCGGCCAGGATCAGCGCCGGGTCGGTGACCAGGGCCCGGGCCACGGAGACCCGCTGCTGCTGGCCGCCGGAGAGCTCGCCGGGACGGTGCTGGACGCGCTGGGCGAGTCCCACCTTCTCCAGCGCAGCCATGGCCCTCTCCTTGCGTTCGGCTGTCGGCACACCGGCGTAGACCATCGGGAGTTCCACGTTGCGCAGTGCGCTCAGGCTGGCCAGCAGGTTGAACTGCTGGAACACGAAGCCGATCTTCTTGTTCCGCACCTCGGCGAGTTGTTTCTCCGACATCGAGCTGACGTCGGTGCCGTCGAGCAGGTAGGTGCCCGCACTCGGCACGTCCAGGCACCCGATGATGTGCATCAGGGTGGACTTGCCGGAGCCCGATGGGCCCATGATCGCGAGGTACTCGCCCTCGTCCACGTCCAGGTTGATCCCGCGCAGCGCCTCGACCTCGACCACCCCGGTGGAGTAGGTCTTGCGCACGCCGGTCATGTGCAGCATGCCCATCGGTGTCACCGACCGCCCTGTCCGCCGGCCGGCGGGGCTCCGCCACCGCCGCCGCCCATGTCGCCGCCGCCGCCCATGCCGCCGCCGCCGAAGATGCTGCCACCCTGGCTGTCGCTGGAGGACGTGGAGCTGGAGGACGGCATCGCGAAGCTGATCAGCACCGAGTCGCCCTCGGACAGGCCGCTGGTGATCTGGGTGTAGCTGCCGAAGACCTCGCCGACCTCGACATCGACCGTGCTGTTCGTGCCGTCGGTGACCTTGGTCACCACCGTCTGGTCGTTCTCGGTCTTGATCGCCGCCGTCGGCACGGTGAGCACGTCGTCATAGGTTCCGGTGGTGATCACCGCCGTTGCCGTGGTGCCGGAGTAGAGGTCGGAGTGCGTGCCGCTGAGCTTGATCTCGACGGGGAAGGTGGCGGTGCCGTCCGAGCTCGTGGACGTCGCGACGATGCCGACCGACGTCACCGTGCCGGTGAGCGCGTCCGTCGTCGCGTCCGTGGTGACGCTGACCTTCTGGCCGGCCTTCACGCTGCTGAGGTCGGCGGCGCCGATGCTGCCCTCGACCTTCCACTTCGCCGTGGCGATGATCACGAACTGGGCCGAGCTGGACGTCGAACTGCTGGAGCTCGAGGTGCTCGACGAGGTCGAGGTGCTGCTCGAGCTGGAGCTGACGGTGTCACCGACCTCGACGCTGACACTCGCGACCGTGCCGGCGATCGGGGAGGTGAGGGTGGCGTCCTTCAGGTCGTCCTCTGCGCTGGTCAGCGCCGCCTCGGCGGAGGTCACCTGCGCCTTCGCGGACCGGATCGCCGCGCTGCTGCCGTCGTTGTCGTAGACCTCGGTGAGGTTGGCCTTCGCCGTGGTGAGGTTCGCCACGGCGAGATCGACCGCGTTCTGCAACTCGGAGTCGTCGATCCGCGCCAGCGTCTGGCCCTTCGTCACGGTGTCGCCCGCCTTGACCTTCACCTTCGTCACCGTTCCGGAGACGGCGAAGTTGACGTCCGACTCCTTCTGGGGGCTGAGGGTGCCGTCGAGGCTGACCGTGAGCGTCTGGGTGCCCTTCTCTACCTGGACGGTGCGGCTGAAGGTCTGTGACCCGCTGCCCGCGTTGCCGCGCAGGAGCAGGAAGGTGCCGACGCCCGCGCCTCCCAGCACGACGACGGCGGCGATTCCCAGCGCCAGCCATTTCTTCCAGGTCATCCGCCTCCGCTTCCGGGGCGCGTCCGGGCTGTCTGCCGGGAATCCGGCCTCATCGGTTGTCATCGCGTGCGGTTCTCCTTTAAGCGCATTGCCACGTTTCAGAACCCTAGGGGTGGCACCTGTGGCCGATGCCGCGCGAACCTGTGGTTCAGCTGTGCGGTTTCTCCGAGCCGTCAGTGGGGTGTTCGCGCGGGGCTCCTCCGGGTGTTGTGCTCAGGCTAGCTCAGGGAGTGGCCAGATCTCGGCCAGGTCACTGTGGACGCCGGAGGCCCGGACGGCGTGCGTCGCGAGGGCGACCGGCCAGGCGAGGTCCCCGCTCGCCAGCCGGAGCAGCGTGACCGGGTCGGTCTGGACGACGTTCGGCGGCGTGCCCCGGGTGTGCCGGCCCCGTTCGCCGATGCCGAGCTGGACCGCTGCGAACGGGGGGACGCGCAGTTCCACCGTGCCCCCGGGGTGGTGGGCCGCCAACAGGGCGCAGACCGTACGCGCAGAAGTGGCGAGCCGGGCGCGGGGGAGCCCGCCGTCGGGATCGGCGCCGAGCGCGGCGACGGCGGCGCGGAGCTGTTCGACCTGCCCCGCCGACACCGACCTCGCCACGGCCCAGACGCTAGCATCACAGGCGTGAGCCGCATCGAGAGCGAGTCCGCCCGCCTGGCCCGGCTCGGCTTCGCCGACGCGGCCGCCGCTGCCACGATGGTCGAGGCGTGGCGCCGGCAGGGCACTCCGGAGCAGGTCGAGCAGGCCCTCCGGGACCTGCCCGAGACGGCGGACCCGGACCTCGCCCTGGCCGGCTTCAACCAGCTCGTCACCGTCCGGGAGGGGCTGTTCGCGGAGCTCGGCGCGGACCCCGCGTTCGGCCGGCGGCTGATCGCCGTGCTCGGTGCGAGCGTGGCCCTGAACCAGCACCTCGGCACTCATCCCGACGACGTGTCCGCGCTCGCGGGCGGTGTGGAGCGGCGCTCTGCGGCAGAGCTGCGCACCGAGTTGCTGGACGCGGTCGGCGCCGACCCGCAGAGCCCGGACCCGGTCGCGGGGGGCGGTCGTTCCGACGACCTGCGCCGGGGCTACCGCAGGGCCCTGCTGCGGATCGCGGCCCGGGACCTGACCGCGGCCGACCCGCTCGCAGACCTGCCCGACGTGGCCGCCGAGCTCGCCGACCTCGCCGACGCGACGGTGGAGACCGCCCTGGCCGTGGCGCGCAGCGAGGTGCCCGGGTGGGAGAAGTGCCGGATCGGGGTGGTCGCCCTCGGGAAGACCGGCGCGAGGGAGCTCAACTACGTCAGCGACGTGGACGTGCTGTTCCTCGCCGAGCCTGCGCGGGGGGCCGACGGTGAACCGGTGTGCGACGCGGGCGCGGCCGTGAACGTGGCCACCCGGCTGGCCGGCGCGTTGACCCGGATCTGCTCGGCGCACACCGGGGCGGGCACGATCTGGCAGATCGATGCGGCGCTGCGTCCGGAGGGCAAGGCGGGTCCGCTGGTGCGCACGCTGGCCTCGCACCGCGCCTACTACGAGAAGTGGGCGAAGAACTGGGAGTTCCAGGCGATGCTGAAGGCCCGTCCGATGGCCGGGGACCTCGGGCTCGCGCAGGACTTCGTCGACATGGTGTGGCCGATGGTCTGGCGGGTGGCCGACAACGACGAGTTCGTCGGCGAGGTGCAGGCCATGCGCCGACGGGTGATCTCCCTGCTCCCGGCACGCGAGGCGAACACCGAGATCAAGCTGGGTGCGGGCGGCCTGCGCGACGTGGAGTTCAGTGTCCAGTTGCTGCAGTTGGTGCACGGGCGGGCGGACGAGCGGCTGCGGCTGCGCGGCACGTTCGAGGCCCTCGACGCCCTGGTCGACCACGGCTACGTCGGACGTGCGGACGGCTTCGACCTGGCCACGGCCTACCGGCTGCAGCGCCTGCTGGAACACCGGATCCAGCTGTACCGGCTGCGCCGCACGCACCTGATGCCGGACGACGAGACGAACCAGCGCTGGCTGGCGCGCACGATCGGGCTGCCCGAACCGAAGGAACTGATGCACCTGTGGCGCTCGACCACGCGCCGGGTGCTCACCCTGCACCAGCGACTGTTCTACTCGCCGCTGCTGGAGGCGGTGGCGCGGATCCCGTCCGCGGAGGTGCGGCTGACCTCCGACGCGGCCGAGACCCGGTTGCGGGCTCTCGGCTACGGCGACCCGTAGGCCGCGCTGCGGCACATCGAGGCGCTCAGCCACGGCATCACCCGGCAGGCGGAGATCCAGCGGCAGCTGCTCCCGGCGATGCTCACCTGGTTCACCGCGGGCCCCAACCCCGACCACGGCCTGCTCGCGTTCCGCACGGTGTCCGAGGAGCTCGGTAGTACACCGTGGTACCTGCGGGCACTGCGCGACGGCGACGTGATGGCCGAGCACCTGGCCCGCATCCTGGCGTCATCACGCTACGCGGTCGACCTGCTGCTGCGGGCGCCGCAGAACGCCGCGTTGCTCGGTGACTCCGAGGGCCTGCGCCCGCGGCCCGCCGGGGAGATCCTCACCGAGATGCTGAAGGCCGCCCGGCGGCACGACTCCCCGGAGGCCGCGATCGGCGCCGTCCGTGCGTCCCGGCGCAGTGAGCTGCTGCGGCTGGCGATGGCAGACCTGCTCGGCGAGCTCGACCTGCCCGCGCTCGGGCGCGCGCTCAGCGATCTCGCCGGGGCCACGATCGACGCGGCCCTCGACGTGGCCTCCCGCGGCGTGGACGTGCCTCCGATCGCGGTGATCGCCATGGGCCGCTGGGGCGGGCGCGAGGTGTCGTACTCCTCCGACGCCGACGCGATGTTCGTGGTGGCGGACAGCGACTCCCCCGACGCGGTGCAGGCGGCGACGACCGTGGTCAGCAGGCTGCGCGGACTGCTCGCGAAGCCGGGCCCGGACCCGGCGCTGCAGGTGGACATCGACCTGCGCCCGGAGGGCAAGGGCGGGGCGATGGTGCGGAGCCTGGCCTCGTACAAGGCGTACTACGAGCGCTGGTCCTCGACCTGGGAGTCGCAGGCGTTGCTCCGGGCGTCCGTGGGCGCCGGTGACCGGGACCTCGGCGCGGAGTTGCTGGCGGCGATCAACCGCGTCCGCTACCCGAAGGGCGGGCTCAGCCACACGCAGGTGCTGGAGATCCGCAAGCTGAAGGCGCGGATGGAGGCCGAGCGGCTGCCGCGCGGCGGCGACCCGACCCGCCACGTCAAGCTCGGCCCGGGCGGCCTGTCCGACGTGGAGTGGGTCGTCCAGCTGCTGCAGTTGCACCACGCGGGCGGCGAGCCACGGCTGCGCACCACCGGAACACTGGAGGCGCTGGACGCGAGCGTGCTCGCCGGCCTGCTCGACGACGCGGACGCCGAGGCGCTGCGCGCCGCCTGGCTGCTGGCGAGCCGGATCCGCAACGCGATCATGCTGCTCCGCGGACGTGCGGGCGACAGCCTCCCCACCGATGTCCGGGAGCTGTCGTCCGTCGCCCAGATCCTCGGCTACGCGAAGGGCGAGTCCTCGTTGTTCGTCGAGGACTACCGCCGCGGCGCCCGCCTCGCCCGCCAGGTGATGGACCGCGTGTTCTGGGACGCCCGCCCCGCCTCCGTGGAGTAGTCCGGACCGAATTGGGGACGGTTCCTATTTCAGTCCATCTTCAGGTTGGACCGAATCAGGAACCGTCCCCAATTCGGTCCAGGTCAGGGCAGGAGCTCGGCGAGGTCGGTGACCACGAGGTCGGCCCCCGACGCGAGCAGCGTGAACGCGCCGACGCCGCGGTCGACGCCCACGACCAGGCCGAACGCCCCGGCGCGGCCGGCCGCCACCCCGGAGACGGCGTCCTCGAAGACGACCGCCCGCTCCCCGGGGACGCCGAGGGCCTGCGCGGCGTACGCATACGTGTCCGGTGCCGGCTTGCCCGGCAGGTTCTCGTGGCGGGCGAGCACCCCGTCCACGAGCACGGTGAAGCGGTCGCGCAGGCCCGCCGCGGTCAGCACGGCGTCCGCGTTGGCCGACGAGGACACGACGGCCACCATCGTGCCCAGGCCGGCGAGGTAGTCCAGGAACCGCACCGACCCCGGGTACGGACGCACGCCGTCATTGGCCAGCACCGCGGCGAACGCTCCGTTCTTGCGGTTGCCGAGCCCGCACACCGTCTCCGCCTCGGGAGGATCGGACGGATCCCCGAGCGGCAGCTCGATGCCACGGGAGGCCAGGAAGTCGCGCACCCCGTCGTAGCGGGGCTTGCCGTCGACGTGCGCGAAGTAGTCCGCGTCGGTGTAGGGCTGCTGGTCGCCGCGTCCGGCCAGGAAGTCGTTGAACATCCGCGACCAGGCGGCCATGTGCACTTCTGCGGTCGGGGTGAGGACCCCGTCCAGGTCGAACAGGGCTGCATCGCACACAGCCATGAGGGTCTCGTTGGCGCTCATCCGAAGATGTTATGCCAGTCGACAGACTCCCGGCCGGTAGTCTGAACGCTGATGAGCACAACCCCAGCAACCGACCTGCCCACGGTCACTTCCAGCCTCTCCGGCTGGGGTCGCACCGCCGCCACGACAGCCCAGGTGCTGTCCACGCCGGACCCCGAACTGATCGCCGAAGCAGTGGCTGCCGTCGCCGGCCACAACGCGTCCTCACCGTCCCACCTGAAGCGGGGCATCGTCGCCCGCGGGCTGGGCCGCTCCTACGGCGACGTCGCGCAGAACGCGGGCGGGGTCGTGGTCGACATGACCGCGCTGGACCACATCCACTCCATCGACCCGGACGCGGCCACCGTCGACGTGGACGCCGGGGTCAGCCTCGACGACCTGATGCGCGCCGCGCTGCCGCACGGGCTGTGGGTGCCCGTCCTGCCCGGCACCCGCCAGGTGACCGTCGGCGGCGCGATCGGCTGTGACGTGCACGGCAAGAACCACCACAGCGCCGGCTCGTTCGGCAACCACGTGGCGTCCCTGCAGCTGCTGGTCGCGGACGGACGCGTGCTCACCCTGACCCCCGACGGCAGCCCCGACGATCCGGACGCGTCCCTGTTCTGGGCCACGGTCGGCGGCATCGGGCTGACCGGGATCATCCTGCGTGTCGTGCTGAACATGACCCGTACCGAGACCGCCTACTTCGTTGCCGACGGCATTGTCACGAAGACCCTCGACGAGACCATCGCCGTCCACTCCGACGGGTCCGAGGCCGACTACGACTACTCCAGCGCCTGGTTCGACGCGATCAGCCCTGCCCCGAAGCTGGGCCGCGCGGCGCTGTCCCGCGGCTCGCTGGCCACGCTCGACCAGCTGAGGGAGAAGGCACCCAAGCTCGCGGCCGACCCGCTCGGCTTCCACGCCAAGCCGCTGTTCGACCTGCCCGACGTGTTCCCGAACGGGCTGGCCAACAAGCTCACCTTCACCGCGCTGGGCACGGTCTGGTACGCCAAGAGCGGCAACTACACCGGCAAGGTCCAGAGCCTGACCGGCTTCTACCACCCGCTCGACAT
>JAXGTK010000081.1:0-11719 GCA_040774965.1 Propionicimonas sp.
CCCCGTGAACCGGAAAGGAACCGTCCCCGTGAACCGGAAAGGAACCGTCCCCGTGAACCGGAAAGGAACCGTCCCCGTGAACCGGAAAGGAACCGTCCCCGTGAACCGGAAAGGAACCGTCCCCGTGAACCGGAAAGGGGACGGACGTCGGGAGGGCCGTCTGGCCGCGCGGGAGGGGCTTTTGTAGGGTGGTCGCGTCCGCGGCCGGGAGCAGAGCCGGCCGCCACCAGACCACGTGCCGCGGAACCGCACGATCCGGAAGGCAGCATGGAGACCCAACCGACCATCCCGCTCCTGGTCGACGTCGACACCGGCATCGACGACTCCCTCGCCCTGCTCTACCTGATGGCCAGCCCCGAGGCCGAGATCGTCGCCATCACCTGCACCGCGGGCAACGTGGACGCCCGCCAGGTGGCCACCAACAACCTCGCCTGGCTCGAGCTGTGCGACTACGCGGGCGTCGAGGTCGCCCTCGGCGCCGAGGTGCCCGTGCTGCAGCCGCTGGTCACCACGGAGGAGACCCACGGCCCGCAGGGCATCGGTTACGCCGAGCTGCCCGCCCCGACGCGACGCATCTCGGACCGCCACGCGACCCGGGTCTGGATCGACGCCGTCCGCTCGCGTCCCGGCGAGATCACCGGGCTGGTCACCGGCCCGCTGACGAACCTCGCCCTGGCGATCAAGCTCGAGCCCGAACTGCCCCTGCTGCTGAAGCGGCTCGTCCTGATGGGCGGCGTGTTCAACCTGAACGGCAACACCCGGCCCACCACCGAGTGGAACGTCTCCGTCGACCCGGACGCCGCGAAGATCGTCTTCGACGCCTTCTCGGTGGTGCCGCCCGATCGCCGTCCCGTGGTCTGCGCCCTCGACGTGACCGAGCGGATCGCGATGACGCCGGCCCACGTCACCGCGCTCGGCCGGGCCGCAGGCACCACGCCGGACGAGTCGTTGTCGCTGGACGACCCGCCGGGCACCCGCTCGCAGGGCTCCAACGCGGTCGTGCGGCACCTGTCCGACGCGGTGCGGTTCTACATGGAGTTCCACCACGCCTACGACCAGGGCGGGTACGTCGCCCACATGCACGACCCGTTCGCCGCGGCCGTCGCCCTCGACCCGTCCCTGGCCACCACCCGTCCCGCGACCGTCGACGTCGAGCTCGCCGGTACGCTCACCCGCGGCCAGACCGTCGCCGACTGGCGCGGCATGTGGGGACGTCCGGCGAACGCCGACATCGTGGTCGACACCGACCCCGAGGAGTTCTTCCGGCGCACCATCGAGCGGGTCGGCGCGCTGGCCCGGCGCGTCGGCTGAGCCGTCCACCCGCACCGACCAGATCCGATCCACCGAGGAGGCAGCACCCATGTCGGAGACCACCACCGCCGATCACCGGACGCGGGACCGCCTCCTCGTGACCGCCGGGGGGATCCTCGTCACCGCGACCTACGCGTACCTCATCATCAACCAGCCCGCAGAGGTCGCCGCCTCCACCACCAGCCGCGCCGGCCTGATCGCCATGGCCGGCTACCTGGTGGGCGCCGCGTTGATCGCCGCCGGGGCCATTCGCCAGATCCCCACCCCGGTCATCGCCATGATGCCCGTGGCGATCGCGCTGAACATCTCGGTCGGCCAGCTCGTCTCCGTGCTCGGCCTGACGGTCTACCTCGACTCGATCGGGACGGTCCTGGTGTCGGCCCTCGCCGGCCCCGCCGCCGGCGCGGTCACCGGGATCCTCTCCAACGTGATCTGGGGCCTCACGCTCACCCCGATCCCACTGCCGTTCGCCGTCGTGCAGGTCGTGATCGCGGTGCTCGCGGGCAGCGCGGCCCGGATCGGCATGTTCCGCCACGTCTACCTGCCCCCGATCGCGGGCGTGGCCACCGGCTTCGTCACGGCCATGGTCTCCGCACCGATCGCCGCGTTCGTCTTCGGCGGAGCAACCGGCGGCAGTTCGGGCGCGATCGTCGGCGCGTTGCAGGCGATGGGACGCTCGCTGCTCGAGGCGACCACGCTCCAGGGCCTGCTGTACGACCCCCTGGACAAGGCGATCACCTTCACTGTGGTGGGCATCCTCCTCGCCCGCCTGCCCGGTCGCTTCCGGCAGCGGTTCCCGTTCGCGCGCAGGTACCGGGTCTTCGGCAGGGCCCCGCTGACGCCGGCGCCCACCCCGTCGGCCGACTGACCCGATGACCTCCGCCCTCTACGTCGACACCGGCTCACCGGTCCACCGGCTCAACCCGGTCACCAAGCTGGTCGCGCTGCTCTCGATCCTGGTGGTCGTGTTCGCGCTGCCGCAGTGGTGGGTCTCGGCGATCGTGGTGGCCGGGGTGCTCGTGCCCGCCGCCGTCGTGGCCCGCTGCGGACGCCCGCTGGCCGGGATCGGCGGACGGATCCTGCTGCCGATCGTGGTCGTGCTCTTCCTCGTTCAGGGACTCACCTTCCCGGGCGGCCGGACGGTGCTGTGGGAGTGGGGCGTGCTCAGCCTCACGTCCGAGGGACTCCTGTTCGCCCTGGACGTCGGCGCACGGATCATCTGCCTCGTGCTCGCGTCCGTGCTGCTGGTGCTGACCACCCACCCCGGCGACCTGATGTCGGCCCTCACCGAACACGGGATGTCGCCGAAGTTCGCCTACATCATCTCCTCGACGCTGCAGCTGATCCCGGCGTTCCGGTCGCGGGCGGACGGCATCCTGCTCGCCCAGCAGGCCCGCGGGCTCACGATCCCGCGCAACCCGCTGCGCCGGGTCGGGGTCCTGATGCCGCTGCTCGGGCCGCTGGTGCTGGGGATGTTCACCGATGTCGAGGAGCGCGGCACCGCCATGGAGGCCCGCGGCTTCGGCTCGACCGCCCGCCGGACCGCGCTGGAGGCCGTCCCCGACTCGACCGCCCAGCGGGTCGCCCGCTGGGCGATGCCGCTGGTCGCGCTCGCCGCCGTCGTGGTGCCGATCGTGCGGGAGTTCCGGTGATCGAGCTCACCGACGTCTCCTACGCCTACCCCGACGCCGACCGGTTCGTGCTCGAGCACGCCGACCTGCGCGTGGAGGCGGGCACGATCACCGGCGTGCTCGGGGCGTCCGGCGCGGGCAAGACGACGCTGGCCAAGATCCTGTCCGGGTTCATCCCGCACGTGGACGGCGGGCAGCTGAGCGGCTCGGTGGCGGTCGGCGGACGCGACCTCGCCGGGCTCAGCCTCGCGGCGTGCGTGTCGCAGGTGGGACTGGTGATCCAGAACCCGTTCAACCAGATCTCGGGCGCCCGCTACACGGTGCGGGGCGAGCTCGCGTTCGGCCTGGAGAACCTCGGCACGCCGCGGGAGGAGATGGCCGAACGGGTCGCCGACGTGGCCGGGCTGCTCCGGATCACCGACCTGCTGGACCGCTCGCCGTACGAACTGTCCGGGGGCCAGCAGCAACTGGTGGCGATCGCGTCCATGCTCGTGCTGCGCACGCCCGTCCTGGTCATGGACGAGCCCACCTCGCAGCTCGACCCGGCCGGAACCCGGATGGTGTTCGGGGTGCTGTCGGCGTTGCGGGAGGCCGGCACGACGATCGTGGTCTTCGAGCACAAGCTGGAGTTGCTGCACGCGCACGCCGACCGGCTGCACGTGCTCGCAGGGCGGCGGATCGCGGCGTCCGGGGAACCCACCGCGGTCCTCGCCGACCCGCGCACCGACGGGTGGGGGGTCGGCGCCACCCGGTACACCCGGGCCGCCCGGCTCGCCCGCGAGCAGCACCTCGTCGGTGAGGACGCACCGCTGCCCGTGTCGTTCGAGCAGGCCGCGGCCTACTTCGGCGGCGACCCGTCCGTCGGGCCTGGCCCGTCGGGGGAGGACGCCTCGTGACCGCGATCGAATTCGACGGCGTCCACTTCCGCTACCCCGGCGGCGTGGAGGCCGTGCGTGGCGTCAGCCTCTTTGTCACCGCGGGCGAGCGGGTGGCGATCGTGGGCGAGAACGGCGCGGGGAAGACGACCCTCGTCCGGCACCTCAACGGCATCCTGCGACCCACGTCCGGCAGGGTGCTGCTGGACGGCGAGCCCACCGAGGGCCGGACGATCGCACAGCTCGCCGCGCAGGTCGGGTACGTGTTCCAGAACCCCGACGAGCAGTTGTTCGCGAGCACGGTCAGGGCCGACGTCGAGTTCGGGCCGCGCAACCTGGGCTGCTCGCCGGAGGAGGCGTCCGCGCGCGTCGCGTCCGCCCTGGCCACGGTGCGACTGCAGGGCGAGGCGGACGCCCACCCGCACCACCTCTCGCCCGGCGAGCGCAAGCGGGTGGCGCTGGCCGGCGTCCTCGCGATGCGCACCCCGGTCGTCGTGCTCGACGAGCCGACCACCGGACAGGACGCCCGCGGTGTGGAGATGATCGCCGGGGTCGTGGAGTCACTCTCGGCCGAGGGACGCACGGTGGTCGCGATCACGCACGACATGGACTTCTGCGCCGAGCACTTCGACCGCGTGGTCGTGATGGCCGAGGGGCTGGTGCTGGCCGACGGCGACGCCCGCGAGGTGTTCGACCACGCTGCGGTGCTCGACCGCGCGGCCCTCGAACCGCCCCAGTTGCTGCGGCTGGCCGCCCGGCTCGGCTGGCGCGACCGTCCGCTCACCCCGGCCGGGTTCGTGCACGCCCTGGCCCGGCGGAACCGGGCATGACCGGGACGGCCCTGCTCGCGCTGGCGGCCTCGCTCATGCTCGGCACGGCCGACTTCCTCGGCGGCACGTTGTCGCGGCGGGCGTCGCTGCTCACCGTCCTGCTGCTCTCCCAGGCGGTGCTCACCGCGGCCACCCTCTCGCGGCTGGTGGTGGCCGAGCCCGGTGGAGACCTGGGCCCGGCGATCGGCTGGGGCGTGGCCGGGGGCGTGGCCGCCGCCATCGGGGTGTCCTCGCTGTACCGGGCCCTGGCCATCGGGACGATGGGGGTCGTGGCACCGATCGCCGCGCTCAGCGTGCTCGTCCCGGTCGTGGCCGGGATCGTCGACGGCGACCCGATCGGGCCGCTGCTCGCGGCCGGGATGGTGGCCGCGATCGGCGGGACGGTGCTGGCCAGCGGGCCGGAACTCCGGGACGGTCGCGACCGTGCCGGCGTCCGGTCTGTCCTGCTGGCGCTGGTGGCCGCGCTCAGCCTCGGCGTGAACAACCTGGCCCTCGCCCGGGGCAGCGCCCACCACGTCACCGCGACGCTGCTCGGCAACGCGGCGGCCGGGCTGGTGCTCTACGGGGTGTTCGCGCTGGCCCGGCGGCACGTTCCGCGGACGGACGGACGGCTGCTGGCGGGAGCCGCGGCGATCGGCGCTCTGGGCTTCGTCGCGAACCTCTGCTTCTCACTCGCCAGCCGGGCCGGCCAGCTCTCCGTGGTGGCCGTGCTCGCGTCCCTGTTCCCCGCCGTGACGGCCCTGCTGGGCTGGTGGTTCCACCGTGAGCGGCTCTCCCTCGCCCAGTTCGCCGGAGTGGCCCTGGTGATGACCGGCGTCGCCGTGATCGCCGCCACCGCCTGACCCGGACCGGATCGGGGACGGTTCCTGATCCGGTCCACCGGAGGTCCCGACAGGCTCGACCGGCCGGAGCGGGCTCGCTCGACCAACCGGAAAGGCCTCGCTCGGCCGGCCGCCGGACCGGACCGGGCGCCGCTCAGAGCGGCTCGCCGCGGTGCCGGGAGCGGGACTCGAAGCGGGCGAGGAGGCCGCCGGGTACCTCCTCGGGGGTGAGCACGAACACGTCGTGGTCGCGCCAGGCGCCGTCCACGTGCATGTAGCGCTCCCGGCGTCCCTCGTAGCGGAAGCCGAGCTTGCGCACCACCGCCAGGCTGTTGCTGTTCTCGGGACGGATCGCGATCTCCATCCGGTGCAGCTTGAGTTCGTCGAAGCAGTAGTCGCAGGCCATGGCGACGGCGGTCGGGATGATTCCCCGCCCGGCCCAGGTCGGGTCGATCCAGTAGCCCAGCTGCGCCCAGCACGCCGAGCCCCGCGTGATCCCCGACACGGTCACCTGCCCGGCGAACACCGCCTTCCGCTCCCCCTCGGGGGTGTACTCCACCGCCCACGGCAGCATCAGGCCCCGTCGCGCCCGGACCGCGAACGTGGTCACGAGCTGGGGGAAGGTCAGGCTGGGCTCCGGCGACTCCGGCGGACGCGTGGAGTCCCACGGCCGGAACCACGACCCGGAACGTTGCCGGATCCGGGCCCAGTCGGCCTCGTCCCGGCGACGCAGGGGACGCAGCGTGATCGGCCCGTGACTCAGCCGCACCGGCCAGGAGGAGCCCGCCATCGGCGTCCGTCAGTCCAGCAGCCAGCAGGCCACGTCGGTGTTCGCCGCGACCGGGTCCGTGCCGGGCGGGATGACCACCAGGGCGTTGGCCTGGGCCAGTTCCGCCGCGCCCGGAAGGTCACCGCGCACCGGGACGACCCGTCCCGGCGAGCGGTGACCGAGCACGAGCCGGGTTCGGCCGGGTTCGGCGTCCAGGGGGTGGGTGAGCGTCAGCCGCTCCTCCTTCAGGGGGGTCTCCTCCAGTCCGGCCAGGCGGCGGACGAGGGTACGGGCGACCAGCTGGTAGGCGAGGTAGGCGGGCACCGCGCCGGCCGGCAGCACCACCACCGGTGCCCGCTCGGGTCCGACAAGGGCGAACACCTGGCGTCCGGGCAGCGCGTGGACGTCGGCGACGTCGATCTCGCCCTGTCCGGCGAGCATCCCGACCAGTTCGTCGGTGACCTCGGTGACGAGCAGCACCAGGTCGGCCCGGACGAGTTGCTCCGACAGCGTCATCGCCAGCGACTTCGGCTCCGCGGGAACGATCCCGGTGGTGAACACCTGCGCCCCGTCGCGGCGAGCGGACGCGGCGAGCATGGTCGTGCAGGCGTCGTAGGTCTCGCTAAGCCGGGTGAGCGGCAGGCCCGGCTCGACCAGCGCCGTGTCGGCGGTGAGCACGACGACCCGCGGCCGGGGACGGGCGAGCACCTTGTCGTGGCCCACCTCGGCGATCAGCCCGAGCACGCGCGGGGTGAGCTCGGTGCCGTTCGGCACCAGCAGGTCGCCGTCGGTGACCCGGGAACCGGCCGGGACGAGGTTCTGCTGGAACCGCGCCTCGGACGTGAACCGCACCGCGTCGTGGCCGGCGAGGCCGTCGGCGAGCGGAACGACGGTGTCGGCGCCCTCGGGGACGGGAGCCCCCGCGGCGACCCGGACGGCGGTGCCCCTGGGTAGTGGCGAGCTCCGGTAGCCGACGGCGTCGACCTCGTCCACGACCGGGAGCACGACGGGCATCGCCCGGGTCGCGCCGACGAGGTTCGCCGCGCGCACGGCCCAGCCGTCGGTGGTGGCTGCGGTGAACGTGGGCAGGTCGAGGTCGGCGACGATCGACTCGCACAGGGTGAGACCCGCGGCGTCGAGCAGGCCGATCCCGAAGGGGGGCAGGCTGCTCACCTGGGCCAGCAGGAAGTCGCGGTGGGCGGCGAGGTCGCGCAGCCCTGCGTCCCCGGGCTCAGGCGCACCGGGGAGGTAGGTCGGCTCCACCGGGGCCTCGACGACGGGCGCGGGCGCGGATGCTTCCTTGGCTCGGGGGAAGAGAGGCATGCGCCTACGATAAGTCCGTGACCTCCGAGGGCCCGGTAGGCCAGCCGCGAGCCAGCCGATCGAAGGCGGAGGTGCGCAGCCGCCTGCGGGCCGCCCGGGCCGCCCGCATTCCCGATCCCGCCGCCGACGACGCCCGGACGGTGCGCGCACTGGCGGCCTGCGCGGGGCTGGACGTGGTCGCCGCGTACGTCTCCCGGGCCGACGAGCCGGCCACCGCGGACCTGATCGAGCAGTTGCGGCTCGACGGGGTGCGCGTCCTGCTGCCGGTGCTGCGCCGCGAGCCCGCCTGGGCCTGGTACACGGGGGCGGGCGACCTCGCTCCCGGCCCGCTCGGCATACCGGTCCCGACCGGCCCCGTGCTCGGCCCGGAAGCGCTCGGGCAGGCCGGCTGGGTGTGGCTGCCGGGACTCGCCGGGACCCCGGACGGACGTCGGCTCGGCACCGGCGGCGGCTGGTACGACCGGGCCCTGGCCTGGGCCTCGCCGCAGGCCGGACTCGGCCTGCTGCTGTTCGACGACGAGGTGCTGGACGACGTGCCGACGCAGGAATGGGACCGGTCCGTCCACGTCCTGGTCACCGAGCGGCGCAGGGTGGACGCGGAATAAACCGGACCGATTTCGGCGTTCCCCGGACGGCTGGCTACAATTCCGCCAACCCACGAACCCGCAGGAAGTGACAATGCCGACCTACCAGTACCGCTGCACGTCATGCAACACGGAGCTGGAGGTCGTCCAGAAGTTCACCGACGACCCGCTCACCGAGTGCCCCGAGTGCGACGGCAGCCTGCGCAAGGTCTACAACCCCGTGGGCGTGGTCTTCAAGGGGTCCGGGTTCTACGCCACGGACAACCGCAGCAAGGGCCGCGCGAACGCGGCGAAGCCCGCGTCCGGGTCGTCGGACGGCTCGAAGCCGGCGTCGAAGTCGGAGTCGAAGGGCAAGAAGTCCGCGTCATCCACAGGGGCCTCCAGCGCCGCCTGAGCCTGTGGACAGGTGACGCCTTTCGAGGGCCGCTGCCGAGGATTCACCATGTGCAGCTACTCCACTCCCTTCGTCGCGCGTTCCGCTGGCACCGCCGCACCTTCACCGCACTCCTCGTCGCGGTAGCGGTGCTGGCCGGGCTCAATGCCCTCTCCACGCGATCCGGGCCGGGAATCCCGGTCGTGGTCGCCGTCCGGGCCATTCCCGGCGGCGCCCCGGTCGCGGCGGACGACGTGGCCCTGGTCGAGGTCCCGGCCGAGTTCGTCGCGGACGGCGCCTTCAGCAGCATCAGCGCCGTGGTGGGGCGCACCACGGTCGTCGGTGTCCCGGCGCGGGCGTCGTTGACGCCGTCGGTCCTGTTGGGCACCGACGGCCAGGTCGCTGCCGGCAAGGTCGCGCTGCCGGTGCGCTTCGGCGAGTCGGCGGCGGTGTCTCTGCTCCGCGTGGGCAGCCGCATCGACGTGCTCGGGCCCACCGCCGAGGGCTCCGAGTTCGGGGTCGTGGCCGCCGACGTCAGGGTGGTGGCGATCCCGACGTCGGACGACGGTGGCCTGCTCGGCGGCAGCAACTCCCCGATCGTGCTGCTCGAGGTGGATTCCGCGGAGGCGGCCCGGATCTCCGCTGCCGCGTCCATCTCATCCGTGGGCTTCGCCCTGCACTGAGCGTGCCGCACAGGGCGGGCCCGGCGACGGTCTCAGCCGACGTGGTGCGGCGGCACCTCGCGCAGGAGCCGGACCTCGTCGGGCGTGAGCCGGCGTCGCGGGGACGGTGGGCGCGTCTCCAGGCTGGTCAGGTCGAGGGCCTCCCGGACGCGGACCAGGGCTGCGGCGAGCTGGGCGGCACCGCAGCCCTCGCGCAGCGCGGCGGGCACCGGGTGCGGCCAGGCGTGCTCGGCCGCAGCCTCCGCCCGGGCATGAGCGGCGATCCGGTCCCGTGTCCACCCGAGTGCGGCCAGGTCGTCCACGAGCGCCGCCGGGTCGGGGACGCCGGGCTCCGCGAGCGGCAACTCCTCACCGGTCAGCGCGCAGCCGAGGGCGGCGTGCCAGCGCGCGCTCACCGGTAGTGCTGCCGGCTGCCGGCGTCCGCGAGGTCGACGACGCCGACCACCGCGGCAGGTTCGTCGAAGACCCACTCGCCGCGCACGCGCAGGGACTCGGCCGCCTGCAGCGACGGCACCACGGTGACCAGCCGGTCGAAATCGTCGATCAGTTTGTAGGCCCCGCCGAGGTCGATCCCGGGAATCCGGTCCACCTGGCTGTGCAGCCGGCCGTCCTCGCCAAGCGCGAACACGTCCGAGCGGAGCAGCATCAGCTCGTTGGTGGTCTTCACCGGCAGGAACCGGTCGCGGCCGACGGCGATCGCGGTCGCCCCGGGGAACACCTCGATCGCCGCACCCATCGCGCTCTCCAGCTGGACGACCTTCGGCGTGGTGGGGTCCGCCGGGTCGACGGTCTTCTCGTTGCGGATCAGGGGCAGGCCGAGGACGCCGTCGCGCTCGCGGAGGATGTCCCGCACCTGCACGAGGTCGAGCCACAGGTTGTTCGCGTGGAAGTAGGGGTGGCGGTGCTCGTCGGTGAAGAAGTCCATCTCCTCCGGCGCGGTCTGGGCGGTGTCGCGCAGGATCAGCTGGCCGTCCGCGATCCGCACGGCGAGGTGGCCGCCCTTGCGGTCGTTGATGGTGCGGGGGCACACCTCGGCCGCGTACGGCGCGCCGGAGGCGGCGAACCAGCCGGCCAGCGTCGCGTTCGGGGCGGCACCGAGGTTGTCGCCGTTGGCGACGGACGCGTAGCGGAAGCCGGCCTCGACCAGGGCGTCCAGCAGGCCGGTCCCCCACAGGGCCGGGTAGAGGTCGCCGTGCCCCGGCGGGCACCACTCCAGGCTGGGGTCGGCCGGCCAGGAGACCGGGCCGAGTCCGTCGAGCAGGACCTTGGGTTCGGCGTTCTGCAGGAAGTCCAGTGGCAGTCCGGCCACGGCCAGGTCGTCGTAGGCGGCGAGGTGGGCCAGGGTGTCGTCGGTGGTGCGGAAGCTGTCCATGAACACCAGCGGCAGCCGCGCGTCGTAGCGACGGCGGGCGTAGCGGACCTGGTCGACGATCAGGTCCAGGAACGTGCGTCCGTCGCGGACCGGCAGCAGCGTCTTGGCCGCCTCCAGGCCCATGGACGTGCCGAGGCCGCCGTTCAGCTTGATCATCACGGTCTGCTGCAGCGCGGCGCGGGCGTCCGCCTCACTCACCTCGACCTGGTCGAGTTGCGGCGGGTCGAGCAGGGGACGGATGGTGTCCTCGCGGATCACGCCGGTGGCGCCGTCCGCGCAGAGTCGCCAGTAGTGGCGGAAGTTGTCGATCGCCGCGGAGCTGACGCCGGCGGCGCGCATCTTCTCCAGGCAATGCTCCAGTGCGGGCTCGCTCATGGCTCGATGCTAACGGCCAGCCTCCCGGACGCCCGGCGAAAGGCATGACGGCGAGATCCCGGGGAGTCGGTGCGGGCAAAGCGAGAGTGACGCACATCGAAGGGCTTGAAGCCGTCTACCCACCCCCAGGAGACAACATCGCGTGCGTCACTCTCAGTCATCGACTCTATCTGACGGGGCGCCCAAAGCAAACTCGAATGACCAAAAACAAGCTGGTACACAGCCGATTTATCCCCTAGCCACGGGTCAGGTCACCCGTTCGGGCGACCGGATCGAGGCGGTACTCTGGTTGCCGCCCCCGCGGGGGTTGGGCCCCATAGCTCAGGGGATAGAGCAGAGGTTTCCTAAACCTTGTGTCGCAAGTTCGAATCTTGCTGGGGTCGCCATCTGTCCTGAGCGTGCGATATGCTTCTGACAAGCACAAACGCGGAGCCTCAGAAGCCCTCCGAAGTGATCACCAGACGACACAAGTGGTCGCTCGTGGCGGGAGATATCGCACGTATATCGCACGACGTGCGATCCGCCGGGGCTCCCGGACGCTCGGGAGGTTGCGATGGGCAGGCGAGGCTTCGGCTACGTGAGGCGGCTGCCGTCGAAGCGGTACCAGGCGAGCTATGCGGGTCCGGATCTGCAGCGGCACGTGGCGCCGACGACCTTCACGACCAAGGCGGACGCCGAGTCCTGGCTCGGCGCGGAGCGGAAGGTTGTCGAGTCCGGCAGCTGGCGTCCGCCCGCCGTCCGGGAGGCCGAGGCCCGGCGCGCCGTCCAGACC
>JAXGTK010000082.1:0-11673 GCA_040774965.1 Propionicimonas sp.
GCGCCCTTCGTGACGCGGGCAGGCTCGTTCCTCGCCTGCCCGCTCCTCAGGGACCGCTAGGGGCGACCGTTCCGGGCGCTCCGGGACCGCTGGTAGGGCGACCGGTCCGGGCGTTCAGGGACCGCTGGTAGGACGACCGGCCCGTTCTTCAGGGACCGTGGTGGACGGCCCTCGGGGTCAGGCGGCGGTGGGCGGTCCGGTGTCCCGAGGAATCACGGGTGGTCCGGTGTCCTGGTGGGTCGGGGCTGGCCGGGTGTGGCTGGCCGGTTGGTGTCGTTGGTGTCGGATCGGTGTTTGTTGGGGGTCGTAACGGGCCGGTGGAGTGTATTCGGGCAGACCGTCGGCGGCGATCCGGACCTGCCACTGGTCCCGGATGGTGTGCTTGGCAGGTTCGATGAGCGCGTGGTGGTGGTGGCACAACAGGGTCAAATTTGACAGTGCGGTCGCTCCGCCGTTCCACCAGGGGGTGATGTGGTGGGCCTCGCACCTCGAGGGTGGGGTGTTGCAGCCGGGGAAGGTACAGCCGCCGTCACGGGCGATGAGGCCGGTGCGGATCGCCCGGGTGACCAGCCGGGCGTCCCGGCCGACGTCGAGTGGTTCGGAGGCGGTGCCGAGGACGGCGGGCACGAGGTGGGCGTCGCAGCAGATGCGGCGTAGTTCACCGGCGGAGAGTTGCTGGTCGTCGCCGATCAGGCCGGCACCCGCCGCCTGTTCCTGTAGCCGGTGGTAGTCGAGTTTCACGATCACCGTGGGTGTGCCCAGCCCGGGTACGGGTCTGGTCTGCCCGGCGGCACGGATCAGTGCGATCAGGGCGTCGGCGCGGCGTTGCTCGGGTGCGGGCGGGCTGGTGAGCGGGTCACGGGCCTCGATCGCGGTGCGGCGCAGCGCTTCACCCTGCGCGTCGAGCAGCGCCAGCCACTGCTCGGCCTCGATGCGGGGCAGGGACCCGTCGAACCTGACCTGAGCACCGGTCCGGAAGAACCGCAACGATCGTTGCCGGTACGCGGCCTCGACCTCTCGCTGCAGCCGCTGTTCCAACAGTTCGTTCGCGTCGGCGGGTGCGACCCGCTCCAGCACCCGCCCGGCAGACCTCGACAGCTGGTCGGCGTCCAGGTGCCCGGCCAACTCGAGCAGCACCTGCTCGGCCGTGGACTGCTGGGTCTTGTCGAGTTGGCTGCAAAGCCCGTCCAGCACGCGCGTGATCGCCCGTGCCTGCCCGGTACCGATCCGTCCCGACGCGGCGGCCCCGCCCACCGCCGGGTGCTCACCCAGCGCGCGGGCCTGGCACACCGCCCCGGCCGCCTCACGCCGGGACAAGGTCTCACCCATCCCCAACCACGAGGCCATCGGCGTGCCGGCGGCAACCTCCGAAGCCCGCGCCCGGTCCGCCTCGGCCGTCACCACGGCGGTGAGCGCATCCACCCGTCCCCGCACCCGACGCGCCAATCGCACCAGGGCGAGCCTCGCCTCAGCAGCCAGCGCGCCCCGATCAGGGTCCACGCGATCCAGCAGCGCGTCCACCTCGGCCAGCACCCGGCCCGCCGGAACAACACCGCTGCTCGTCGTCATGAACCAAGTCAAACAGTCGACTCTGACACTTTTTCGAACACATGTACGACACCTCACGGGGCGGCCCTTCGTGACCCTTCGTGACCCTTCGTGACGCTGGCAGGTTCGTTCCTCACCCGCCAGCTCCTCAGGGACCGGTGAACAGAACACCCGCCAGTTCCTCAGGGACCGGTGAACAGAACACCAGCCAACTCCTCAGGGACCGATGCGGGCGGCCCGCGCCGGGCCTCCAAGGGTGCGTGGCTCAGCGCCGCCGACGCCTCCGCACACAGGCGACCACCGCCACCATCACGGCGACCGCACCGCCGATCAGCACCCAGGCGCGGGGCTCCACCATCGGCGATGGTTCCTCGGCCGGCTCGGCCCGCCCCTCGGCGCGGGGCAGCCGGACGGTGCCGGCGGCACCGTCCACGGTGATCTCGTCGCCGGTGCGGATCAGCTTCGTGGCGCTGCCCGTCCCGAGCACGGCGGGGATGCCGTACTCACGGGCGACGATCGAACCGTGGCTGAGCACGCCGCCGATGTCGGTGACGACCCCGGCGGCCATGGCGAACAGCGGCGTGTAGGCGGGTGTGGTGATCGAGGCGACCAGCACCTCCCCGGGCTCGAAGGACGCGAAGTCCCCGGGCCCGGCCAGCACCCGGGCGTGCGCGGTGACCACGCCGCCGCTGCCCGCCGTCCCGGTCAGCACGCCGTCCTTCGCGCCGCCCTCCCGCGCCGGGTACATCCACTCCATCGAGTCCATCGCCCGGTTCTTCGGCAGGTACTGCGGAGGGGTGGCCAGCCGCTGGCCGCGGACGGCCGCCTTCCGCTGCGCCACCAGTTCGCGCAGGCCGGACGGCAGTTCGCCGCCCCCGTCCAGCGCCGTCGCCGCCGACCGGGCCTCGGCGAGGGTGAGCCAGCAGGCGTCCATCGGTTCGGCGAGCACGCCGGCCGACACCAGCCTGGTGCCGAACTCCCGCAGCAGCCGCCGCGCCGGCGGCAGGTACAGCCCCATCGCAGCGAGCGCGTCCTCGCGCAGCGGGCCGGTGTGCTGCGCCCACTCCAACAACCCGCGCACCCGCTTCTCCCGCCAGCCGTGCAGCCGGTTCAGCAGCGCGGCGGACGCGTTGTTGCGGGACGCCGCCGCCTCCGCCTGCCGGGCCCGCGGGTTCGGGGCGTCGTCGGCGAGGTCGAACCGCAGCGCCTGCAGGACCGGCCCGGGGTCGTCGGCCGGCACCGGGTTCACGAAGTCGAGGTTGTACAGGGTGTGGCCGTGCCCGGCCAGGTGCGCGGCGAACCGCTCCCGCCACTGGCCCCAGACCCCGGGGTCCACCGCATCGGGCCCGACGTCGGCCAGCACGTCGGCGTCCGGATCGCCGAACACCCCGACCAGTCCGGGCTGCTCGCGCACCCACCGGGCCAGGTCGTACAGCGACCGCTCCGCGCGGATCGGCTCGGAGTCGTAGCCCAGCAGGAACGTCTCCACCGACGGGTCGCCGGCCCTCTTCAGCATCGTGTTGTAGACGCCGGTCCAGGTCAGCTCGGCCATCGAGGCGAGCGGGATGATCGTCTGCACCGCCGTGTAGTAGTACGCCACCGCGTCGGTGAGCCGGGCCACGGCCGTGAGCAGGTCGGTGGCCGGGGCGAGCGCCGGGTCGACGGCGTTCTCCGCGTCCACCTCGGCGTGGTACTCGGCCAGCCGGCGCCGCCAGCGCTCCTCCACGACCGCGCCGCCGTCGGCCGTCAGCATCCGCATCAGCGTGGGCGTGGCGCGCAGCATCACGCCCATGTCGGCGGAGGTGTAGCGGTAGAACGCATAGCCGTTGATGGTCGGGAACCCGATGTCGAAGGTGCGCCCCGGCATGAACTCCGACAGCATCCGGTTCAGCCCGGCCGGCACCGAGGTCTCCATCAGGTCCGCGAACAGCGGGGTGAGCGGGTCCGGCAACTGCTCGATGATGGACGCCCGGAAGTACAGCCCCTTCCGCGGCAACGGCCAGTCGTCGGGCACCTCGCCGATCCGGTCCGGCAGCGCCGTGACGGGACGGGACTGCACGATCGCGAACTCGCGTCCGGAGCGTGCCCACTCGATGTCCTGCGGTGCGCCGAAGTGCGCCTGGATCCTCGCCCCGAGCCCGGCGAGCCGGATCGCGTCCGCATCGGTGAGGACCGCGGCATGGCCCTCGGCGCCGGTCGGCCTCGTCGTGGTCCGGGTCGCGGCCGGGTCCACCCGGACGGCCTTGTCGGCGACCACGCTGCGGAGCACCCGTCCGGACGCGGCGTCCACGACGATCGTGTCGGTGTCGACCAGGCCGGACACCACCGCCTCGCCCAGGCCCCAGGCCGCCGTGATCACGGTCTCCTCGGTGCGACCGTTCGCCGGGTTCGCGGTGAACATCACCCCTGCGGAGTCGGCGGGCACCAGCTTCTGCACGACGACTGCCAGGGACACCTCGGCCACCCCGTGCCGGGCCCGGTACCAGATCGCCCGGTCCGTCCACAGCGACGCCCAGCAGTCGCGGACGGCGGCCACCACCGCGTCGGCGCCGACGATGTTCAGGTAGGTGTCCTGCTGGCCGGCGAAACTGGCCCCGGCCAGGTCCTCCGCGGTCGCCGACGACCGGACGGCGACCGGGCCGCCGCCGAGTTCCGCGTAGGCGTCCGAGATCGCCGCGGCCAGCGCCGGGTCGAGGTCGACGGACGCGAAGGCCTCGCCGAGCCCGGCCGCCGCAGCCTGTCCGGGCCGGTCCGCGGTCACCGCCTCGACCACGTCCGCGATGGCCCGCGCGAGCCCCGCCTGCGCGACGAACGCGTCGTACGCGGCAGTGGTGACGACGAACCCGTCCGGCACCGCGAAACCGCCGCGGAGCAGTTCGCCGAGGTTCGCCCCCTTGCCTCCCGCGATGTCGACGTCCTGCCGGCCGAGCCCGGCCAGCCACCTGATCTGGTCCATGCGCACCACTGTGGCCCTACTCGGCGCGGACGACCAGTTCCCCGTACTCCTCCGGAGCGAGCAGGCGGGGGTTCGTCCCCTCCGCCAGCCAGGCGACCACGGCCTCGGGGAGGTCGAGCGGCACCACATCGAACAGGTTCGTGACCAGCACGGGCAGCAGCAGGGCGTGGGGTTCGGCGGGCTGCATCGGCCCGACCACGAGGGCCCGTCCGACCAGACCGCCCACGGTGAGGAACAGCACCTCGTCGAGCTGGCTGAGCTCCTCCGGCGAGGTGTCCATCGACAGCCCGATCGCCACCCCACCGGTGTCGTCGAGCACGGCGGCGAGGGCGTCCGGGTCGGCCGGACCCAGGTGCACCAGCCACCGGTTGCCGGGGTGCTCGGTGTCCCGGATCGCGCGGATCACCTGGTACACGTCGAGGTGGTTGGACCGGCGCCAGCGCGCCAGCGTGCGACGGGCGTTGCGGCGCTGCCGGGCGTCCGCGCCCGTGCTGGTCAGGTACCAGTCCAGCGCGCTGCCCGCGTAGTCGATCACGGCCACCGGACGCGCCTGCCGGATCGTGTCCAGGGCCGGACGCAACCCCATTCCCCGGGCGAGCAGCAGCGCCAGCATGGCCGACGGGGCCCGGTTCACGCCCATGTGGCAGTGCACGAGCACCTTCGCCGACTCGTCCGAGAGCGCCTCGTCCACCCACTCGACCAGGCCGGCGAACCACTCTGGACCGATCTTCTGGCCGGCGTCGGCCACCCGGTGCTGGAGGTAGCGCACCTGCGGGGCCCAGGTGCCCACCAGCGCCTCGTCGCTCCACTCCTCGCGCAGGTCGACGATGTGGGTGACGCCCGCCTCGAGCAGTTCGTCCAGTTGCACCCGGGCCCGGGCGAAGTTCGGCGAGAGGTCTCCGCCGACCAGGAGCCGGTCGGTGACGAAGTCCGCGTTGGCCAGGCTCAACTCCGGGAACCGCGGCGCTTCCGCGGCATCCCCGGGCCTGGGCTTGGGCATGTCCCCATCATGCCGTGCCGCGGGCGGCCGGACGGGCTGGTCCGCCGATCCGTGTCACCCGGGAGGGGACCGGCGCGGACCCGGCCGGGTGGTGCATAGTGTGTGCCGTACGGGAGGGTACCCGTCGCCCCCGCGGCGGAGAACTGAACACGAAAAGGATGCACCGCCATGCACACCTTCCGTACCGGGCGTACTCGCACGCTCACCCTCGTGGCCGCCACGCTGGTTGCCGCGCTGGCCTCCCCGGCCGTGTCCGCGCTCGCGGACGAACCGGAGGCCGAACTCGTCACGTCCACGATCACCGGGATCTCGCCGAGCTCCGACACCGTCGCCGGCGGCACGGTCGTCACCATCGCCGGCAGCGCGTTCACCGACGTCACCGCGGTGGCCTTCGGCAGCACTCCGGCGGCCAGGTTCGACGTCGTGTCCGACTCGTCCATCACCGCGATCACGCCGCGGTTGCCCGCCGGCACGTACCCGGTCGCGGTGACCACCGCCGCCGGGACCACCGAGGCCGCCCGCCTCACCGTCCGGACCTTCGAGGACGAGGTGCTTCGCCTGGTCAACCAGGCGCGGGCCCACAAGCGGACCTGCGGCACGAAGACCTACAGGCGCGCCCAGCCGCTCGGCCTCGACACCGCGCTGGCCAGTGCCGCGGCAGCCCACAGCGCCGACATGGCGAAGCGCGACTACTTCAGCCACACCTCCACCAACGGTGATTCGCCGTTCGACCGGATCAAGGACGCCGGCTACGCCTACAGCTACGCCGGGGAGAACATCGCCGCCGGCTTCAGCTCTCCCGCCTCGGTGGTGAAGGCCTGGCTGAAGAGCCCCGGGCACTGCCGGAACATCATGAAACGGAAGTACACCGAGCTGGGCGTGGGCTACGCCACGGGCGGCTACTACGGAACGTACTGGACGCAGGACTTCGGCCGTCCCCGCTGAGGTCCTGCCCGCCGGTCGCCCATCGCAAATCCGCCTGCGCGGCGACCGGTACCCGCCCGGTTCGGCTAGGAGCCATCCCCCACGGTGCTACCACGCACCGCAAGCTGAACCGGCAGTCGCCGGCCGCGGGGAACGGACAGGGAACTGTCCGCGCGGCCGGCGACAAGGCGGAGCAGCGCCCGGGCTGCGGCCCGTCCCTTCGCGTCCACGTCCTGGCGGACGGTGGTCAGGGTCGGCCGGGTCCTCAGCGTCAGCGGGTGGTCGTCGAAGCCGACGACCGCGAGGTCGTCCGGGACCGCCAGGCCCGCGTCCGACGCCGCGGCGAGCACCGACTGGGCCAGCACGTCGGTGAGGCAGAGCACCGCGGTGGGCCGGTCGGGCCGGTCCAGCATGCGTGCGGCGGCGAGCGGGGCCGAGGAGTAGTCGTCGGGCTGGTTCACCACGAGCGGGTCGATCCCCGCCGCGACGAGCGGCTCCAGCCAGCCCGCCAGCCGCTCGGTGATCACCCGGTGCCGGGCGGCGGAGGCCGTCAGCGGCCCCGTGACGACCCCGGGTTCGGGCCCGTAGCCCGAGGTGAGCAGCGCCACCCTCCGGTGACCGAGGTCGACGACGTGCTGCGCGGCGGCGCGCGCACCGCCGCGGTCGTCGATCGTGATCGCCACCTCGCCCTCGGGGGCCACCATGTCCACGTAGACCAGCGGGAGGTCGCGCCGCTGCAGCCAGTCCAGGGCGGGCAGTTCGGGGTCGCAGGAGAAGGCGATGGCGCCGTCCATCGCCACGTCCCTGGCGGGCACGACCGCGCCGCCCACACTCGCGGGGACGAGGGTCAACGCCAGCCCCGCGTGCCCCAGTTCGTCCGCCACGGCCCCGAGGAACCGGGCCGACACCTCGTCGGCGAGCGCGTAGCGCAGGTCGGAGGCCCACAGGACCCCGATCGTGCCGGTGGTGCCCGTGGCCAGGGACCGGGCGGACGGATCGGGCCCGAGGTAGCCCAGTTCGGCGGCGACCGCCAGGATGCGTTCGCGCAGGGCACCGGAGAGCTGGTCGGGCCGGGAGAACGCGTTGGAGACCGTCATCCGGCTGACGCCGACCCGGTCGGCGATCGACTGCAGGGTCACCCTGGCCACGGAGTTCCTCCCTCCGGCTCGTCGAGCCCGTGGGGGCCCGGTTGCGAAGCGGTCGCACCCAGTCTATCTTTACCGGTACAGGATTTCTGTATCGGTAAAGAAAGGGTTCCGATGCCTCTTCCCTCCATGATCGCCGCCGACCGCGACTGGTGGCGCCACGCCGTGGTCTACCAGATCTACCCGCGCAGCTTCGCCGACGGCAACGGCGACGGCGTCGGCGACATCAACGGCATCCGGGCCCGGCTGCCGTACCTCGCGGCACTCGGCATCGACGCGATCTGGATCAACCCGTGGTACCCGTCCCCGATGAAGGACGCCGGCTACGACGTCTCCGACTACCGGGCGATCGAGCCGGTCTTCGGAACCATGGCGGACGCGGAGGCGCTGATCGCCGAGGCTCACGACGCCGGCATCCGGATCATCCTCGACATCGTCCCGAACCACACCTCCGACCAGCACCGCTGGTTCACCGCCGCCCTGGCCGCGGGCCCCGGCTCGCCCGAGCGCGACCGGTTCATCTTCCGTGACGGGCGCGGTGCCGCCGGCGACGAGCCGCCCAACGACTGGGAGAGCCAGTTCGGCGGGCCCGCCTGGACCCGGGTCACCGAGGCCGACGGCCGCCCCGGCCAGTGGTACCTGCGCCTGTTCGCACCCGAGCAGCCGGACGTGAACTGGGACCACCCCGACGTGCACGCCGAGTTCGACGAGACCCTGCGGTTCTGGTTCGACCGCGGCGTGGACGGGTTCCGGATCGACGTGGCCCACGGCCTGGTCAAGGACGCCGGCCTGCCCGACCTCGACGGGCTGCCCTTCCCCCTCCCGGACGACGCCCCCGAGGACCTCGAGCACCCGCACTGGGACCAGCCGGGCGTCCACGACGTGTTCCGGGAGTGGCGACGGGTCGCCGACTCCTACGCCGAGCCCAAGGCGTTCTGCGGCGAGATCTGGGTGGGGCGCGACCACCGGCTCACCGCCTACCTGCGTCCCGACGAGCTGCACACGGCGTTCAACTTCAACTTCCTCCAGGCGCCCTGGCTGGCGGCCGGCCTTCGCCGCGTGATCACCTCCACCCTCACCGCGCACGCGTCGGTGGGCGCCCCGGCCACGTGGGTGCTCGGCAACCACGACGTGTGCCGGCCGGCGTCGCGCTACGCGCGTCCCCAGGAACTCGTCGCGCCGGACTTCCCGAACCTGCAGAAGTACCTGGGGCTGCCGGTCGACCTGCCGACCGGGCACCGCCGGGCACGTGCCGCGGCCCTGCTCAGCCTGGCGCTTCCCGGCGGGGCCTACGTCTACGCCGGGGAGGAACTCGGGCTGCCCGAGGTCGAGGACATCCCGCTCGGGGCCCGACAGGACCCGATCGTCGCGGGCACCGGCGGGGAGAACATCGGACGCGACGGCTGCCGCGTCCCGCTGCCGTGGACGAGCGGCGGCGCGTCCTTCGGGTTCAGCCCGGAGGGATCCGCCGCGCCCTGGCTGCCGCAGCCGTCCGACTGGGGCACGTACAGCGCGGAGGCGGCGGAGGCCGACCCGGCGTCCACCCTCGCCCTGTACCGGCGGGCGCTCGCCCTGCGGGCCCAGCTCCCCGCGCTCGGCGACGGCGACCTGGCCTGGGTCGAGGACGCCGGCACCGACGTGCTGGCGTTCACCCGCGACCCCGGCTTCGGATGCTGGGTGAACCTCGGTCCGGAGCCCGTGGCGCTGCCCGGGGGGGCCACCGTGCTGCTGTCCAGCGCGGACCTCGCCGACGGCCGGTTGGCGCAGGATTCGGCGGCATGGCTGCAGTTCGACTGACCCCGACACTAGCCTGAGCCTCGGCGGACGGCGGAGTCCGCCCGATACAGGAGGGTGTCATGGCAGGCAAGTTCGAGTTGTACACCGATACCAAGGGCGAGTTCCGCTGGCGTCTGAAGGCCTCCAACGGCCAGACCATCGCCACGGGCGGCGAGGGCTACTCCAGCAAGGCCAGTGCGAAGAACGGCATCGAGTCGGTCAAGAAGAACGCTCCCGACGCCGAGATCGTCGAACTCTGAGCGCAGGGCGAGGGCCGGGACGGATCATCCGTCCCGGCCCTCGCCCCTGTCTGGGACGACTACTCGTTGGCGACCACCGTCGCCTCGACGGCCGAGGTCGCCGCCACGGGGGCGCCGGCCAGGCGGAGCGCCCAGCCCACCAGCACCGCGAGCACGCCGACACCGATGGCGAACAGCGCGACGCCGAAGGCGATCACCGAGGTGAACAGGGACGCGCGCAGGAAGGACCCGGTCATCGCGGTCTGCCGCAGCGGGTCGTCACGGTCGAGTTCGGCGTAGGTCTTGCCACCGGTGGCCTCGAGCGCATGGTGGCTGATCATGTCGGCCTGGATGTAGGCCTCGACCGGCCCGGTCACCGGGGCGCCGGCGAGCATCGGCGCGTCGGCCGACACGGTGATCTTCTCCGCGGCCAGCTTGGTGCTGACCATCCCCCAGGTGACGGCGCCGGCGACCACGAAGACGAGGCCGAGGATGACGGTGACGAGACCGAGGAGCCGGACCTTTCTGGCGGCTCCGGTCGAACTGTTGGGCATATCGCACTCCTTTGTGTGTTCCGACAACACTTTGCGTCGAATGAAGGGCAGCCTAACCTACGCATTGTTGCGTATTCAACCAGGGGCGCGATCCAGTCCGTGGCTGCCCACGGACGCGCGCGTCCCGCGCCCTAGTGTGGGCACACCATGACCGCCCTCATCGTCACCGAGTCCCTGTTCGGGAACACCCTCGCCATCGCGGAGGCGATCGGTGGCGGCATCGCCGAGATCCGTGGACGGGGCAGCGTGCGGGTGGTGCACGCGTCCCGCGCGCCCGCCGTCCTGCCGGACGACGTGGACCTGCTGGTCGTCGGGGCCCCGACCCACACCCTGTCGATGCCGAACGCGGGCAGCCGGGACAACGCGGCCCGCAAGGGCGCGCCCGAACCGGCCCACGCGGGCATCCGGGAGTGGATCCAGACCGTGCAGATCCCGGACGGGGTGGGCGTCGCCACGTTCGACACCTCCATCCACACCCGGATCCAGCTCGGCACGGCCGCCCGCGCGGCGGCCCGGGCACTGCGTCGCCGCGGCGCGCTGACCTCCGTCGGCCCGTCCTTCTGGGTCACCGGCATGGAGGGCCCGCTCGCCGACGGGGAGCTCGCCCGCGCGACCGGCTGGGGGCGCGAACTGGCGCAGCGGATGGTCGCCGTACGCTGATCCGGGTGTGTGCCTCCTGTGAGATTCGGTGAATGCGGCCGGGTGGCGACGGCGCAGGTCGTACGGTAAGGACAGCAACCAGGAGGAGCATCGTGCAGAACCGCACCATCGGAGGCCGTCAGGTCAGCGCCATCGGGCTGGGCGGCATGCCCATGTCCATCGAGGGTCGTCCCGAACGGCAGCAGTCGATCGCGACCATCCACGCGGCCCTGGACGCCGGGGTCACGCTGATCGACACCGCGGATGCCTACTGCCTCGGACCGGACGAGGTCGGCCACAACGAACTCCTGATCGCCGAGGCGCTGCGGTCCTACGGCTCCGACACCAGCCACGTGCTGGTCGCCACGAAGGGCGGCCACCTGCGTCCGGGCGACGGCACCTGGACGCAGAACGGCGATCCGGCCTACCTGAAGGAGGCCGCGAAGGCCTCCGCCGCGCGGCTCGGCGTCGAGGCCATCGGGTTGTACCAGTTCCACCGTCCCGACCCGCGGGTGCCCTACGCCGACTCGATCGGCGCGCTGGTCGAGCTGCTGAACGAGGGCGTGATCGAGATGGCCGGCATCTCCAACGCCTCGGTCGCCCAGATCGACGAGGCCCGCGGGATCCTCGGCGACCGGCTGGTCTCGGTGCAGAACCAGTTCAGCCCGCAGTTCACGTCCAGCCTGTCCGAGCTCGAGCACTGCGCGGAGCTCGGCATCGCCTTCCTGCCGTGGAGCCCGCTCGGCGGGATCCGGCGGGCGCCCCAGGTGGGCAGCACCCAGAGCGTGATGTCGGAGATCGCGCTGGCCCGGGAGGTGTCGCCCTACCAGGTCGTGCTCGCCTGGGAGCTCTCCCTCGCCCCGGTCGTGATCCCGATTCCCGGTGCCTCCAA
>JAXGTK010000083.1:0-11440 GCA_040774965.1 Propionicimonas sp.
CCCGAGGTCGTCGACCTGGCCCGCGCCCGCGTCCGGGAGCTGGAAGCGGCCTGCTCGGGCGACGGCTCGGAGTTCGCCGGGCTGGCGACGGAGCGTCCCCAGCGGATCAGCCCGGTGCTGGGGCTCGCCCTCGCCGCCGCACGGCGCACGGCGGAGTTCGGCGGCGGCAGGCTCGCGAAGGACTGGGAGGCGGTGGTCCTCGACCTCGACGCCGGATCGGTGACGATCCCGGAGGGGCTCGTCCTGGACGTCGTCGCCGGCGTGCGGGCCTGGGCTGCGGACTGGGTCGCCCGGGACTGCTCCGAGTCGCTGGGGGCGGGCTGCCTGGTGAACCTCGGTGGCGACATCGCGGTGCGCGGAGAGGTGCCGGACGGGGGCTGGCAGGTGGAGATCGACGACGGCGCCCCTGATCCCCAGGGCCGTCCCGTGATCCCGATGGCCTGGCCGGGAGGTCTGGCCACGCGCTCGGCCGCGTCCGGGGACTGGTCCTCGGTGACGGTGGCTGCCCGGACGTGTGAACGTGCCGGCGCCGCGGCCGGCGCCGCCATCCGGATGAGCGACGAGGCGCCCCGGTGGCTCACCCAGCGGGAACTCCCCGCCCGCCTCGTCCACGCCGGTGGAGTCGTGGTCCAGACCAACGGCTGGCCCCGCGAGCGCTGGATCGCCTGACCCGGGGACGGTTCCTTTCCGGTTCGCAAGGTCCGTCCCCATTTCGGATCGGGGGACGGGTCCTGGAAGACCTGGGGGCGGGTGAATCAGTGAAGCACGTCGACCGGAAGCGGACGCCCGCTCGGCCCGCCGAGACGGACGAGGGCGGCGGCGGTGAGTACAACCAGTCCGGCGACGGCGGCGGCGAACCCGACCAGGTCGGACATGGGCTCGCCCGCGACACGGCCCGCGGCGATCCAGCCGAGACCCCACGCCATGGCGAGGGCGACCGCGATGCGTCCGCCGAGCACCCGGGCGAGAACCACCCCGAGGACGGCGGCCAGTGCGAGCGCCCCGACCGCGAACGCCTCGGCAACGTCCCCGGCCGGCCGGACGCCGGACGCGACCAGCACGGCGGCCACGTTCGCGATCGTCGCGACGCTCACCCAGCCGAGGTAGAGCCCGAAGGTGCCGTCCACGAGCACGCGTTCCACGGCGTCCGCACGCCACCCCGGGCCGAGGCGGCGCACGAGCAGGCCCAGGGCGCCCGCCAGTGCGCCGATCACCGCGACGCTCGCCCACAACCACCCGGCCTGGACGACCAGAAGCCAGGCCCCGTTCAACAGCATGGACGCCGCGGCGAGCCCCCCGGTGCGGCGCAGCCGCGGCGAAGCCACGTTCGATGGCAGCCACTGCCAGACCACGTAGCCCAGCAGACCCACATAGATCACTGACCAGATCGAGAACGCCCGGACGGCCGGCGCGAGCAGGGTCGCCTCCGCGGAGAGGCTGCCACCGGCCGCCTGCGCGACCGGCGTTCCGAGGAGGCCGAAGCCGTAGAGCGTGCCGAGCACCATCCCGACGGCACTGCCCGTGACTACCCATTGGCGAAGCCGATCCGGCATTGGCGACCCCCTTGAAAGATTAGACACAATACTGACTCAGGGACGAACGAATCAGCAAGATCCATCGCTAAACCTTAGACAATATGCGTAGAGTGTGGCTCATGCACGTCACCCCGCACCGGGTCTGGGGGCCGCCATGCTGACGATCAGGCGGGCCGCCGCGCTCACCGGCGTCCCCGAGCACACCCTGCGTGCCTGGGAGCGCCGCTACGACCTGCTGCACCCCGCGCGGACCGAGTCCGGCTACCGCGTCTATGGCGACGCGGACCTGGCCCGGATCACCGCCATGCACCACCTCGTCGAGGCCGGCTGGTCCCCGCGGGCCGCCGCGGAAGAGGTGGCGCTCGGCCGGTACGGCGACGACGGCCTCGACCCGTACGCCGAGCTGATCCAGGCGGCTGGAGGGCTGGACGCCGACCGCATCGCCCGCGTGGTCGACGACCACCTCCAGCACGCCCCGTTCGAGGCCGTCGTCGACCACTGGCTGATGCCGGCCCTCGAGCGGCTGGGCCGGGCTTGGGCTGCCGGCACGGTCTCGGTCGCCGGTGAACACCTCGTCGCCAACATCGTGAGCCGGCGGTTGCACGCGATCTTCGACGCCGCGCCGCGCCGACGCCACCAGCCCCCGGTACTCGTGGGCGCCCCGCCCGGCGTCGAACACGCGCTCGGGCTGCTCGCCTTCGCCGTCGCCATCGCCCGGACCGGCCTGCCCACCGTCTACCTCGGGGCGCAGGTGCCGCTGGACGCGTGGACCGACGCCGCCGTCCGGCTGCGGCCCCGGTTCGCGGTGACCAACGTACCGCGTCGGCGGGACGCCGTGGCTGCCGATGCGGTGGTCGATCGGCTCACGTCCGAACCCGTCGTCGACGTCCGGGTCGGCGGACGCTTCCAGCACCTGGTCGGCGAGCCCGGGTGCAGGCTCGGCCACTCGATCGGAGCCGCGGCGTCCCTGCTCGCCACAACGGCCGAGACAGGGTGAGCGAGCCGTCCCTGCTCTGGCTGCGGCGCGACCTGCGTCGCGCTGATCATCCCGCGCTCGCCGCCGCCGCGATGCACGGTCCCGTGCTGCCGGTGTTCGTCCTCGATCCGGAATTCCTCGACCCGGCCGGACCCGTGCGGCGCGGCTGGCTCGCTGCCACCCTGCGCGCGCTCGATGCCACCTACGAGGGGAGGCTGTGCCTGCGGCAGGGCGATCCCCGGCAGGTGATCCCCGCCCTGGCGGCGGAGGTCGGCGCCCGTGAGGTGCACGTGTCGGCCGAGACCGAGCCGGGCGGTTCCGCGCGCGACACCGACGTCCGGGAGGCGCTGCACACAGCCGATGTGGCCTGGGTGGCCACCGGGTCGCCGTACGCGGTGACGCCCGGACGGGTGCGCAACGCCGTCGGGGACGGCTACAAGGTGTTCACCCCGTTCCTGCGCGCGTGGCGGGAGCTCGGCTGGCGCGATCCCGCCGTCGCCCCGCCCGGGCTGGAACTGACGGAGGCCCCTAGCGACCCCGCCGCGTGGGACGTGGTCGACGCCGCCCTGGCCGACTGTCCGGTCAGCCTGCCGCCGGCCGGGGAGGAGGCGGCGCTGTCCCGGTGGGCGGAGTTCCTCACGTCCGGCGTGGTCCGCTACCACGAGCGCCGCGACCTGCCCGGGGAGGACGGCACCTCACGGCTCTCCCCGCACCTGAAGTTCGGCGTGCTGCACCCGCGCACGCTGCTGGCCGACCTCGCCGGACGCCGCGGCGAGGGCGTCGAGAGGTTCACCGCCGAGCTGGCGTGGCGGGAGTTCTACGCCGACGTACTGCACCGCCACCCGGCCTCACTCACCTCCGACCTGAACCCGCTCGCGCTCACCTACGACGAGCCGGACGACCGGTTCGACGCCTGGTGCGCGGGACGCACCGGGTTCCCGCTCGTCGACGCCGGCATGCGGGCGCTGCTCGCGTCCGGATGGATGCACAACCGGGTGCGGATGATCACCGCGAGCTTCCTGACCAAGGACCTGCACGTGTGGTGGCCGCACGGCGCGGCACACTTCCTGACGCACCTGATCGACGGTGACCTCGCCTCCAATACGCACGGCTGGCAGTGGATCGCCGGGACGGGCACGGACGCGGCGCCCTACTTCCGGGTGTTCAACCCGGTCGCGCAGGGTGAGCGATTCGATCCGGACGGCGACTACGTGCGGCGCTGGGTGCCGGAACTGGCGCACCTCGAGGGAGCGTCCGCCCACCGCCCATGGGAGGTCGTCGACGGCTACGCGCACGGCTACCCGCGCCGGATCGTCGACCACTCCGACGAGCGAGTCGAGTCGCTCGCCCGCTACCAGCGCGCCCGCATGTCCTGCTCCGGCCGGCCCGGCCCTGTGCCGTGACAGCGGAGGTGCGTCCGCGACGCGACGAACGGTCAGATCGCGACAGCGGTCCGGGTCACGGGCAAGACCGGGTTGGGGACGGTTCCGAACCCCGTCCTTCAGCCGTGGAAATAGACCACGCCGGGCTTCTGGTGACCGGCGAGCAACTGCGGGACGGTGACCAGCGTGTAGCCCTTCGCCTTCAGGCCGCGGATGATGCCCGCGTACGCGCGTCGGGTGGTCGGCCAGACGTCGTGGCTGAGGATGATCGAGTTGCGCCGCACGCTGTTCAGCACCCGCTTCGTGACGAGCTTGCTGTTGTGGTCGCGCCAGTCCATCGGGTCGACGCTCCACTGGATCAGCGCCTGGCCCCGGGACCGCGCGACGGCTCGCACCCTGGCGTCGAACTCGCCGAAGGGGGTGCGGACGATCGTGGGCCTCTTCCCGGTGATCCGTTTGAGGAGGGCGTCCGTGCTGGCCAGCTGGCGACGGATCGCCGCCTTGCTGATGTGCCAGAACTGCGGGTGGTTCCACGAGTGGTTGCCGACCGCGTTGCCGTCCGCCACCATTCGCCGGATGATCCCGGGGTGCGCGCTCGCGTTCATGCCGACCACGAAGAACGTCGCGTGCACCTGCTCGCGGCGCAACAGGTTCAGCACCCGCACGGTGTTCGCCACCGGGCCGTCGTCCATGGTCAGGGCCACGCACTTCAGCTTCGCGCAGTTCGGCGCGTCGGACGCGGGCTGCGGCGAGGGCGTCTGCTTCTTCGTCGCAGTCTTCTGCTTCGTCGTCGCGGTCTTCTGGTCCGACTTCCCGGGTTTCGTCGCCGGCGCGGTGGTCTCGACCGGTACCAGCGCCGCCAGGTGGGACGCCTGGACGGTGGTCCGGGCGGCCGCCACAGGCGGGGACGCGGCCGACGCAGACGCCTCCCACTGCGTGGCCGTGCCTGCCAGCAGCGACAGGGACGCGAGGACGCCAACCACTTGGACCGCCCCGAACATGCCCCGACGGTAACCCACCAATCGAAACCGGCGGTAAACGAACGGGGGACGTGGACAGGTTCGAACAGTGGAACCACCGCTCCGCCTGCGCGGCGGACCGCTCCGCGGAGAACAAGTACTAGCCGGTGGTGACCTCGCCCATCTCGACCACCTCGAACGCGCTGCCCGGCACGGTCTTCAGCGTGTTCAACGCCGTGTCGTCCCAGTGCTTGCTCGGCGCGCCGGAGACGAACCAGTTCGAGCCGTTGTCGGCCACGATCATCCCGTAGGTCTTCATCGCCTGCAGCACCACCTGCGCCTGTGCCGGGAAGCCGGAGATGTCGAAGTCCGCCTTGAGTCGCACCCGCATGCCCATCGGCGGCAGGTTCACGTCGGTGTTGCTGCTGGCGTAGTGGCGAGCGGGTGAGACGTACGCGCGCCGGGTCTGGGCGACCGTGAACCGCAGCGCGTGGGTGATCACGCCCGCCTTCACCTCGTCGTAGCGCACCAGGCCGGGGAAGATCGGCAGGCCGGCGGCGTCCGCGCTCGTCCAGCCGGCCGGACGCAGCGCGTTCGAGTTCAGGTCGAAGATCGCGCCCGAGCCCGCCTTCCAGTACCTGCCACCCTTCTTGCGGTGCGCGTCGTAGAGCTCGTACAGCTTCCAGTGGGTACGGTCGAGCACGATCACGTGCCGGTCGCCCCCGGACTTCGAGCCGCCCTCGATCGGCGCCTTCTTCGGGATCGGGTAGCGGCCCTTGTCGCTCTCGGAGGCGTAGGTGAACCTCACCCTCACCTTCTTCTGGCTGCCCTTCACCACGACGTAGGGAATGCCGAAGGGTCCGCCGTTCCAGTGCGCCCCGAAGTCGGCGTGCAGGTTGCCGGCGATGGAGGCGATCAGCGCGTCCGAGTTCGGGTCGACCGGTGCGTCCGCGACCGGGGTGTTCCACGGGTTGTCGGACGGGAACACCTGGCGGCCGCCGAGGCTGGCGTCCGTGCCGAGCCCCACCGAGAGGACGGACGCGAGCGCGCTCGCACCCACCCCGGCAACCGGCTCGCCCATCCCGCTGGCCGGGGCCCCCACCCGGCTGGTCGAGTTCGTCGAGACCCCGACCTCCGTCGAGACCGACGCGCAGGCCGACAGTGCGAGTGAGGAGGCGAGTGCTGCCACGAGCAGTCCTCCACGGGGGGTGGTCACCGCAGCAGGGTAGCCCGCCGGTGGCGCCCGGGCGCCGGGATGCGGAGAATGGGCGAATGGACCAGACCCCGCTCTACGACCGCGTCGGCGGACACGAGACCTTCGTCCGGCTCGTCGACGAGTTCTACCGCGGGGTCGCGTCCGATCCCCCGCTGCGCGCGCTCTACCCGGACGAGGACCTCGCCGCGGCGGCCGGGCGGCTGCGCATGTTCCTCGAGCAGTACTGGGGCGGGCCGCACGCCTACTCCGAGACGCGCGGCCACCCGCGGCTGCGGATCCGGCACGCCGGATTCGCCGTCACCGCCGACATGCGTGACCGCTGGCTGGGGCACATGAACGCCGCGCTGGACTCCCTCGACCTGCCCGAGCCCGAACGCGCCGAGTTCGGCGAGTACGTCACCCGGGCGGCCGCCTTCCTGGTGAACAGCTTCGACTGACGGCCGGCCGGCCTGCCGCGCGGGGTCAGCCGGGGCCCCGAGCCGGGTCAACCGGCGGTCCCGGGCAGGGTCAGCCCACGCTCTGGACGGGTTCGGCCGGCGCGCTCGGTTGCGCGTTCCCGGCGGCCGCCGAGGTCTGCGTCGCAGTCGGGGTCTCCGAGTCCGTCGGCTGCGTCGTCGCGGTCGGGGTCTCCGTCGCGGTGGGTTCCGTGGTCGCCGTCGCCGTCGGGGTCGCGGAGACCGTCGGGGTCGCGGTGACCGTGGCGGTGTCCGTGGCCGTGGCGGTGGCCGTGGCGGTCGGCGTGGACGTCTTGTTCGACCGGGGCACCACCTGCCCGACCGTGGTTCCGGACCCTCCGCCCAGCGGGTGTCCCAGGCCGAGCTCGATGACGGTGATCACCGCCAGTGCGACCAGGAACATCGCGCCCACGGTCAGTGCCATCACCGCCCACACGGGTTTCCTGCGCGGCGCCGGCTCACCGCCACTGATCGGCGCAGGGTCGGCGTGGCGGGTCCCGCTCCGGAACACGGAGTCATCCAGCCCGGGCAGCAGCCGGGTCGGCGCACCGTCGGACGGAGCGGTCTGCCCGGCGATCGTGCCGGGGAGCACCTGGGTCGGGTCGCCGTCCGCGTCGAGCGAGTGCTGCTCGTCCGGGTCGTAGGACGCGTCGTGGCGCAACCGGTCGTAGCCGCGCACGATCGCGTCGCTCACCTTCCGGTGGGTACGGTCGATGCCCGCGCTGTACAGGGTGCCCGCGACGCCGCCGACGATGCTGGCGACCATCGCGCCGAGGATCGTTCCGGCCACCCCCAGCTGCGAGCCGATGGCGGCGGCAGTGGCTGCGGCGAGGGCGCCCCCGGTGATCTGTGGAAGGGAGAAGGAGACCTTGATCGGTTCCTTCTCCTTGGGGGGGTCCTGCTTCTCTTCGGTCACTACGCCAGTCACATCCTCGAACGTCCGACCTTCGAGAGTAGCGACCGATCCCAAGACGACCTGTGCCCCGGCTGAGGACGGGCCGTGACGGTCAGGACTCGATGCCCACCTGGTCGGCGATCAGCCGCGCGATCCGGCGGGCGGCGTCGGGCTTCGCGGCACGCCGGCTCGCCTCGGCGGCCCGCTCCCGGGCGACAGGGTCGTCCACCCAGCGGCGCAGCGCGTCCACGACCTCCCGGGGACGCGGCGCCCACACCCCGGCCCGCAGCTTCTCGACGTAGCGGACGTTGCCGTCCTCCTGGCCGGGCAGCCGGGCGTACAGCACGAGCGGCAGGCCGCTGATGAACGCCTCGCTGATCGTGCCCGGGCCCGCCTTCGTGACGAGCATGTCGGAGGCGGCCATGAACTGCGGCATCTCGGTCGTGAACCCGTACAGGTGGACGGGCAGCTTCCAGTCCACCGACTCGAGATCGGCCAGCAGGTCGACGTTGCGTCCGCAGATCACCACCAGCGTGGCCTTCAGCCGGGCGTCGTTGATGGCCTTGGCCACCCGCTTCAGCGGACCCATCCCGTCGCCACCGCCGACGAGCAGGATCACCGGCAGGTCCGTCCGCCAACCCATCCGCTCGCGCCAGGCCATCCGGTCGTCCGTCGACCTGCTGAACCGGTCGGCCACGGGCAGGCCGATCACCCTCAGGTTGCCCTCGGCGATGCCGTACTCGACGGCCTTCTCGCGGGCCTCGTCGGTGGGCACGACAACCAGGTCGGAGCGCCGGTCGTACCAGAGCGCATGGGTGGAGACCAGGTCGGTGACCACGGTGAGGTAGGGGATCGGCGAGTGCCGCATCGCGCGGACCAGGTGCGTGTTCACCAGCGGGTGCACCGAGACGATCAGGTCGGCCGGGTTCTCCCGGACGAGCCGTTTCGCGCCGCGCCGGACGTAGGGGTAGGAGATCTGGGTGACCGCGCGCGCCCGTCCCTTGCTGTCGAAGGCGCGGAACGTGAACCGCCACGCCTGCGGCACCCGGGAGATCGGCGGGTAGATCTCGGGCGCGAACCGCAGCGGGCTCGGGTAGTACTCGCGGAAGAAGTCGACCATGCGCGGCTCGAACCGTCCCGGGAACTCCAGTTCCAGCGCCTCGATCATGGCCTCGGTCGCCGAGCGGTGGCCGCCACCGGTGTCCGAGAACAGGAACAGGACGCGCTTCCTCGGCGCCGGTTCCGCCGGTTCCGGCTGCTCGCTCATGTGCTCTCCGTCTCGGCGGGGCTCCCCTGCCCCCGCATCCAGAAGCATCGCACAGCCGGGCTCAGTCGTCGGCGAGCTTCTGGAACAGCAGGTGGTCGGCCCACACCCCCGCGATGTTGAGGTAGTGCGGCGCGTACCCGAACTGGGTGAAACCGTTGCGCCGCAGCACCATCTGGGAGCGGAAATTCTCCGGGATCGTGCCCGCCTCGACCCGGTGCAGGCGCTCCTCGGTGAACGCGATCCGGACGATCTCGGCGACCGCAGCGGTCGCGAGCCCGCGTCCGCCGGCCTCCCGGGCGAGCCAGTAGCCGACGCTCGCCGACTGGAACGGGCCGCGGACGATGTTGTTCAGGTTGATCCGTCCCACGACCGCACCGTCGTCGTCGAGGATCACGTACGGCGCCAGGTGGCCCGACTCGTGCCGGTGCAGCGAATCGGCGATCGCCTCCGCCTGCCCCTCCACGGTGAAGTAGTGGTCGGAACGCACCGGTTCCCACGGCTCGAGGAACTCCCGGCTGCGGACGAGCACCGCGGCGAGCGCGTCCGCGTCACCGGCCCGGACCAGGCGGATTCGGTTCACCGCGCCATCCTGCCACGCATTTCTCCTGGACCGGATTGGGGACGGTTCCTGTTTCGGTCCACCTGCCGGGCGGGGAGTGATGGCTCAGCCGAGGATGTCGTAGCGCTGCAGGCGCTTGCGGCCGGCCTTGGTGCCGGCGTGCTGCAGTTCGAGCAGCTCGGCGTAGATGCCGCCGGTGGTGGCCAGCTCCTCGGGGGTGCCGATCTCGTCGATCCGGCCGTCGTGCAGGGTGATGATCCGGTCGACCGAGCTGATCGTGCTGAGCCGGTGGGCGATGATCAGCGTGGTGCGCTCGGCCATCAGTTCCTCCAGGCCCTCCTGGACGAGCCGTTCGGCCTTCGAGTCCAGCGAACTCGTGGCCTCGTCGAGGACGAGGATCGGTGCGTCCTTGAGCAGCGCGCGGGCCACCGCGATCCGCTGCTTCTGGCCGCCGGAGAGCTTCACCCCGCGTTCGCCGATCTCGGCGTCGTAGCCGCCGGGCAGCGCGATGACGAAGCCGTGGGCGTGGGCCCTGCGGGACGCCTCCACGATCTCCGCATCCGTCGCGTCCGGACGGCCGTACGCGATGTTCTCCCGGATCGTCCCGGAGAACAGGGACGGGTCCTGGAACACGACCCCGACCTGGGCACGCAACTCGGGCAGGGGGATCGAGCCGACGTCGCGACCGTCGACCACCAGCCGGCCGCCGGTCAGCGGGTACAGGCCGAGGAGCAGGCTCGACAACGTGGTCTTGCCCACCCCGGACTCGCCCACGAACGCCACCCGCTCGCCCCGCCGGACGTCGAACGTGACCCCCTTCAGCACGTCGGCGTCGCCGCCGTCGTAGGCGAACCGGGCGTCGGTGAACTCCACGATCGGCTCCCCCGGCGCCGTCCTGGGCTCGACCGGACGCGGCGCGTCCGCCTCGACGGATGCGGACTCGACCTCCTCGTCCATGACCAGGAAGTAGTCGCGACTGCCGGTGATGGCGCGCTGGGAGGCGTCCACCAGGAAGCTCATCGACTGCACCGGTTGCCGGGCGAGGGCCACCAGCTGGATCAGCAGCACCATCACCCCGAGGGTGAAGTCGCCGGTGATCGTGAGGCTGAAGATGATCGCGTAGATGCCGAAGAAGATCACATTCAGGGTGCCGCGGCGGGCCACGTCCATGCGGTGCCAGAACGCCGACTGCTCCCTGGTCAGGGCGATCGTGGAGTCGTAACGGCCGGCGAAGTGGCCCAGCTCGCGCGGCTCGGCGACGAAGCTCTTCACCACGCGGATCTGGCCGACGACCTCGGCGAACCGGCCGCCGGCGATGTCAAACTCGGCGTTCTTCGCCCGCTCCAGCCGTTGCCAGCGCCTGGACGTGATCGCGGTCAGCCAGGTGAACAGCGGGTACACCGCGAGCAGCAGCAGCGCGAGCCACCACGAGTACCAGGCGATGATCGCCAGCGCGGCCACCAGCGAGAGCAGCATCGGCAGGAAGTTGTTGGCGAACATGTTCAGGAAGCCGGTGGTCTCGGTGATCGAGCGCTGCAGCCGGGAGATGATCGTTCCGGTCAGCTCCGAGTCGAAGTAGCGTTGCGGCAGCCGGAGCAGCTTCTCGAAGTAGTTCCGCGACAGGATCGAGCGCAGCCGCACCGCCATCACGTCGCCGAGGTAGCCGCCGCCGTTGGTGACCAGGGTGTTCGCCAGGTCGGTGAGCAGCAGCAGGAACGCCAGCCACAGCACCGAGGGAACGCCGCCGCCGGTGCCGGCCATCGCGGCGACCACCTCGTCGGTCGCCGCCTTGACGATTAAGGGGACGGCCAGTCCGGTGCCGGCCACGAGCACGCCGGCCGCGACGATCGCCGCGTAGGACGGCAGCAACTCGCGGGCGACGCCGAGAATCCGGAGCAGGGGACGCACGTCGGCGATGATCTCACGGCGTCCGGACAGCACCACCCCGGCTTCGCGCCGGGCGAAGAACGTCAGCTCTTGATGGTGATCTTCGCGTTGGTGTTCGGCAGCTCGACGAAGGTCTGGCCGGGGGCCATCTTCAGCGGGGTGCCGTCATCAAGGGTGAACTCGAACACCTCGTCCACCTTGCCCTTCGACCAGGTGCCCTTCACGTACTGGCCGCCGTTCGCGTAGTAGAACTTGCCACTGTTGTTGATGATGTCGTGGATCGGCTCGTCGTGCCCGCCGTAGGTGGCG
>JAXGTK010000084.1:0-11411 GCA_040774965.1 Propionicimonas sp.
CCCGCCCCGCGACCCCGGGGGGCCGCTGGGCCCGGGGGCCTCCCCCGGCCCCACTGCTCTGCCCGCTACCCCGGTGTTCATCGAACGAAGGGACGGGGAGTGGGGCGAGGACGCGTGACATGATCGTCCCGTGTCCGCCTGCATCATCGTCAGCCCGGTCGAGGCGTCCGCTTCGACGCCCCTCGCCGACCGCCTCCACGTCGTCGACCCCGCCGCGCCCCAGGTCTCCGTCCTCGACCTCGGAGTGACCCGCGGCGACGGCATCTTCGAGGTGCTCGGCGTGGTGAACGGCCGCGCCCAGGCGGTGGACGCGCACCTGCGCCGGCTCGCCGTCTCGGCCGCGATGCTCGAACTCCCCCGGCTCGACCTGGACGCCATCCGCACCGCCATCCACCGCGTGGTCGAACTCGCCGAGCCCCTGCCCGAGTACGCGGTGAAGCTGGTCGTCACCCGCGGGGTCGAGGGAACCGGGGTGGCCACCTGCTGGGTGCTGGCGATCACGCTGCCCGACGACTTCGCCGGCGAGCGCACCCACGGCATCAGCGTGGTGCTGCTCGACCGCGGCTACCCGCACGACATCGCCGCCCGGTCGCCGTGGCTTCTGGCCGGGGCCAAGACGCTCTCCTATGCGATCAACAAGGCGGCGCTGCGAGAGGCCGCCCGGCGCGGTGCCGACGACGTGATCTTCACCACGACCGACGGCTACGTGCTGGAGAGTCCCAGCGCCACCCTGATCGCCCGCTACGGCAACCGGATCTGGACCCCGTCCACCTCCGAGGGCATCCTTCGCGGCACCACCCAGGGTTCGGCGTTCGAGTTCTTCGCCGACGCCGGCTACGCCACCTCGGAGGTCCTCCTGCGGGTCGAGCAGCTGTGGGACGCGGACGCGCTGTGGCTCGCCAACTCCGCACGCATGCTGGGGCCCGTCCGGGAGCTCGACGGACGCCCCGTCCCGATCGACCGGGAGCTCACCGACGCGGCCAACGCCGCCCTGCTCGCCCGCGCCGAGTAACCGGCCCCCGTCTGCGGTGAGACGCGTGGACGACGACGTGTGGCGGGGCGACTACAAGATCCCGTGGGACGACCCCGACTTCAGCGCCCGGATGCTCGCCGAGCACCTCTCCCAGGCGCACGACCTGGCCAGCCGCCGCACGGAGTGGATCGAGCGCCAGGTGGTCTGGCTGCACGAGACGGTGCTCGCCGGCCGCCCGTCCCGCGTCCTCGACCTCGGCTGCGGGCCCGGCCTCTACGCCGGCCGGCTCGCCGCCCTCGGCCACCGTGTGCACGGGATCGACTTCAGCCCGGCATCGGTGGTGTACGCCCGGGCCCACGATGACACCGGACGCTGCGACTTCACCCTCGGCGACCTGCGCACGGCCGGCTTCGGCGGCCCGTACGAGGCGGCGCTGTTCCTCTACGGCGAGCTGAACGTGTTCCCGCCGTCGGACGCGCTGGTGATCCTGCGTCGGGCCGGGGCGAGCCTGGTGCCGGGCGGACGGCTGGTGATCGAGCCGCAGGCCCACGCGGGCGTCGTCGCCGCCGGTCAGGCGCCATCCGCGTCCGAACAGGTCGCGGCCGACGTGTTCTCCGGACGTCCGCACGAGGTCCGCACCGAGAACCGCTGGCTGGCCGGGGAACAGGTCGCCGTCACGACGTTCACAATCACCGACGCCGCCGACGGCACCGAGCAGACCTACCGCAGCACGACCCGGGCCTGGACCGACGACCAGCTGCGGGCCCTGCTCGTCGAGGCGGGCTTCACCGATCCGCGCCGGCACGACGACTGGCCGGTCGACGACCCCGGCCTCATGCTCTGGACAGCGGTGCGTCACTGATCCTCGCTTTCGTCCCCCACCACACGGCGCTCGCCGTCTGATCCTCGCGGTTCGTCCCTCACCGCTCGTCAGGACTTCGCGCTTCCCGGTCGCTGACGCGACCGTGGCGCTTGGCGTCTGATCCTCGCGGTTCGTCCCTCACCGCTCGTCAGGACTTCGCGCTTCCCGGTCGCTGACGCGACCGTGGCGCTTGGCGTCTAGGGTGAGCCCGTGACCGAACAGGTGGTGGCCGTGATGGGCCACGGCGTCGTACCCCGGGACACCCCCCTGCTGGTCGCCGACGACCTCGGGTTCACCCGCGGCGACGGCTGCTTCGACGCCGCCCGCGTGGTGGTGCGCGACGGTGCCGCCCGCGTCGACCACTTCGAGCGGCACCTGTCCCGGTTCACCCGCTCCGCCGCGGCGCTCGAATTGCCCGCACCAGACCCGGACGCCTGGCGCAGCCTGGTCGAGGAGGCGCTCGCCGCCTGGGCCGGGCCGGGCGAGGCGGTGCTGAAGCTGGTGCTCACCCGCGGCCCGGAGCACTCCGCGTCCGGCGCCACGGCGCTGCTCACCATCACGGAGGCCGCGGACGCGACCGCCGCCCGCCAGGGCGTCACCGGCGCCACCCTCGACCGCGGCTACCCCAGCGACGCCTTCCGCAACGCCCCGTGGCTGCTCGGCGGGGTGAAGAGCCTGTCGTACGCGATCAACGTCGCGGCGAAGCGCGAGGCCGTCCGCCGTGGCGTCGACGAGATCGTGTTCGCCTCCAGCGACGGCTACCTGCTCGAGGGCCCGACCACCGGCCTGCTCGTAGCCGCGGACGACCGGCTGTGGACCACTCCCCTGGCCGGCACGGGCGTGCTCGAGTCCGTGACCATCGGCGTGATCCTGGACGCGGCGAGGGCCGACGGCGTGCCCACCAGCGAGGCGCTGTTCCGCGCCGAGGACCTGCCCGGGACCGACGGTGTCTGGCTCGTCTCGGCCATCCGCGGCGTGCTGCCGCTGGTCGAGCTGGACGGGGTCGTGCTCCCCCACGAACCGGCGATCACCGCCCGCCTCGCCACGGCGGCCGGATTTCGATAACACACCCGGAACCGGGCCCCAACCGATTGCCTTTTCCCGGAATACCCCCGGGCGTACATTTACTCAGGCATACCGTATAGACCATGAAGCTAGTCGTCGTCGGCGGTGTGGCCGCCGGAGCATCCATAGCCGCCCGGGCTCGCCGCCTGGATGAATTCGCCGAGATCGTGGTGTTCGAGAAGAGCCACCACGTCTCCTTCGCCAACTGTGGCCTGCCCTACCACATCGGTGAGGTGATCACCGACCGCAACCGCCTGCTCCTGCAGACACCCGAGAGCCTGCGCGAATCGCTGGACATCGACGTCCGCATCGCCACGGAGGTCGTCTCGATCGACCGGGAGAACAAGACGGTCACCGTCAAGGAACTCGACGAGGGCCGGGAATACACCGAGAGCTACGACAAGCTCGCGCTGTGCATGGGCGCCCGCGCGATCCGTCCGCCTCTTCCCGGCCTCGACCTGCCCGGCATCCACGTGCTGCGCCGGATCAGCGACATGGACTCGATCAAGACGATCGTGGACGCCGCCGCGAGCAAGACGAAGAGCGGCAGCGCCAGCGGGCTGCGCGCCGTCGTCGTCGGCGCCGGCTACATCGGCCTGGAGATGGCCGAGAACCTGATCCACCGCGGCGCGAAGGTGGAGGTGGTGGAGATGGCCGACCAGATCCTGCCCCCGCTGGACCGGGAGATGTCGATCCCCGTCGAGCACCACCTCGCGTCGCGCGGCGTGAACCTGCACCTGTCCACCGCCGTCGCCGCGTTCGCCGTCGACCCCGCCGGCGGGCTCAAGGTGGAGCTGAACAACAACACCACCCTCGGCGCCGACCTCGTCATCCTGTCCACCGGCGTGCGCCCGCGCACGGACCTCGCGAAGTCGATCGGGCTCGAGGTCGGCGAGCGGGGCGGCATCACCGTCGACACCCACATGCGTACCTCCGACCCCGACATCTTCGCGGCCGGCGACATCGTCGAGACCCCGCACACCGTGCTGCCGGGCGCCCACCTGGCCCCGCTGGCCGGGCCCGCCAACCGGCAGGCGCGCGTGGCCGCGGAGAACATCTGCGGACGCGACACCGAGTACCACTCCACCCAGGGCACCTCGATCGTGAAGGTGTTCGACATGGTCGCCGGCGGCACCGGGGCCACCGAGCGGCAGCTGAAGCAGTTCAAGGTGCCCTACCGGCCCGTGCACGTGCACCCGTCCGGCCATGCCGGTTACTACCCCGGCACCTCGATGCTGCACCTGAAGGTGCTGTTCGACCCGACCACCGGACGGCTCCTCGGAGGCCAGGCGACCGGCTTCGACGGCGTGGACAAGCGCCTCGACGTGCTCGCCGCGGCGATCCGCAACGGCTCGACCGTGTTCGACCTGGAGGAGTACGAACTCGCCTACGCCCCGCCGTTCGGCTCGGCGAAGGACCCGATCAACATGGTCGGTTTCGTGGGCTCCAACACCATCCGGGGCGACCTGAAGCTGTGGTACGCCGAGGACTACCCGGGGAACACCGAGGGCGCGCGGATCATCGACGTCCGCACCCCCGAGGAGTACAACATCTGGCACATCCCGGGCGCGGAGAACGTGCCGCTCGGCACCCTGCGGACCGCCTGCGCCGACTGGGACACCGCGAAGCCGCTGCGGGTGTACTGCGCGGTCGGCTTCCGCAGCTACCTCGCCCAGCGGGCGCTGGTGCAGCGCGGGTTCGCGGACGTCGCCACCCTGTCCGGCGGCTCGACCACGTTCCGGTTCTGGAACGATCTGGCAGATCCCGACCACGGCTCGCCGCCACCGATGGAGTTCTACGCGGAGCGGGAGTCGCTGAAGGCCCCCGAGCGTCCGGCCACCGGCATCAGGGTCGACCTCGACTGCGCCGGGCTGGCCTGCCCCGGCCCGATCCTGAAGCTCAGCGAGAAGATGAACTCCCTCGAGGTGGGCGACGAGATCCAGGTCAACGTCTCCGATCCCGGCTTCGGCCAGGACGCGCCGGCGTGGGCGAAGCGCAACGGCCACCAGTTGCTCGAACTCACTCCGAGCGGCCCCGGCTACTCGGCGCTGTTCCGCAAGGGCAGGGCCGGGCAGCTGTCCGGCGAGGCCGTCGCGTCCGTGCCCGTGGGGAAGGCGAAGACCTCGTTCGTGGTGTTCTCGGGCGACCTGGACAAGCTGATCGCGGCGTTCATCATCGCCAACGGGGCCCTGGCCATGGGCGAGGAGGTGTCGATGTTCTTCACGTTCTGGGGCCTGAACTCGCTGCGCGACAAGCACGCACCGGCGCGCGACAAGTCGATGATGGACAAGATGTTCGCCAAGATGATGCCCGCGGGCGCCGAGTCCCTGACCCTGTCGAAGATGCACATGTTCGGTGCCGGCACGGCGATGATCAACAAGGTCATGGACATCAACGGGGTGCCGTCGCTCCCCGAGATGATCACCAGTGCCCGCGCGGGCGGGGCCCGGCTGATCGCGTGCACGATGACCATGGACCTGCTCGGCATCGCCGAGTCCGACCTGGTCGAGGGCGTCGAGTTCGGCGGTGTGGCGACCTTCCTCGACGAGGCGGCCGACTCCCGCACCACGCTGTTCATCTGAACCTGCAACGCTCCCCGAGGAGGAGCGAGCACGAACCCGGCCGCGCTCTGAGGAGAGCGTGCGAGGGACGAGGAAGTCACGAAGGGCGTCCGTCACCGGCGGCGCCCTTCGTGACGCCCGGCGCCTCGCAAGCTCGGCGCCGGGCTCCTCAGGGACCGATTCACGGGCACCGCACCGGACTCCTCAGGGACCCGCTGTGACCCCCCTCCGGCTCCTCCGAGACCGGCTGCCACCGGCTCCTCAGGGACCAGTTCACGGGAACCGCGCCGGGCCCCTCAAGGACCGGACTCACGAGAACCGCGCGGGACTCCTCAAGGACCGGCTGTCCGCGGCTCCTCAAGGACCGGCTGAGCTGAGGCGCGGAACAGCGTGCCGGTCGAAACCCGCCGAGACGTCTCGAACCAGTCGACTCGTTCCGGGCAGCCGTCACGGGAACAGGGCTCGACCAGCCGGCTGCGGTCAGGCGGCGGGCGTGGCGACCTCGACGCGGTTGCCCCACGGGTCGTCGACACCCAGTCGCGCCTCGCCGGCGCCGGCGTCGAGCGCGACCTCGAGGCCGCGTCCACGCAGTCGCACGACGGCGTCCAGGACGTCCCCGATCGTCGGCACCTCGATCTCCACCCGACCCAGGCCGAGGCCGGGCGCGCGCAGGCCGACACCGGCGGTGCCCCAGGTGTTCATCGCCATGTGGTGGTGGTAGCCGCCCGCGGAGACGAACAGGGCGCCGGGCAGTTCGGCGGTCACCTCGAACCCGAGCGCAGCCACGTAGAAGTCCTTCGCCTGCGCGGTCTGGCCCACCTTCAGGTGCACGTGGCCGACCACCTGCGTGTCGGTGCCCGCCAGCGCGCCCCGACGTTCAGGCGCGGTCTCCAGGTAGTCCCGGGACGCATCGGTCAGGTGCTCGGCGAGGAACGCGTTGGGGTCGAGCCAGAGGGTGTCCATCGCCACCTGGCCGCCGTGCCACGTCCACTCCGCGCGCGGCCGGTCGACGTAGAGCTCCACACCGTTGCCCTCGGGATCGTCGAGGTAGAACGCCTGGGAGACGAGGTGGTCGCCACTCCCCGTGTACAGCTCGGGATGGTGCATCGCCACGGACGCCAGGACGGTCGCGAGCGTCTCCGCGTCCGGGTGCAGCAGCGCGGTGTGGAACAGTCCGGCCGTGCGGCGCTCCCCCCTCGGCAGGTCCGGGCGGTGCCGCAGCACGACCAGCCCGCGTCCGTCGCGGCCGAGGGTGACCGTCCCGTCCGTCTCGTCGAGGCGCTCGAGCAGGAGCACGTCGGAGTAGAAACGCGTCATCGCGTCGAGGTCAGCGACGTCGAGCGCCACCTCCGACATGCGGGTCTGTGCCGGCAGCCGTTCGGTCATCCGTCCTCCTAAGTCGTTGATCATTCAACCATATCTGTCAATGGCGCATTCCCTTGGCTGATCCACAGGAACGACTGCGGGTGACCACAGGCGACCGGAGTGAAGTAGTCACTACCAGCAGCCGAGACCAGCGGGAGGCAGATGACGACAGCAAGCCTGATTTTCCCTTCATGTGACACGGCCCCGCCTCTCCCTCGGCGGGGCCGTGGGTTGTGCCCGGGGACGGCATGCTGCGTGAGACCCCCTAGCCTGTGCGGTGTGAACAAGAGGGGACGGCTGTGATGGAAGTACTTCTGCTGGGTACCGGGGCGGCCGACGGCGTCCCCAACCCGTTCTGCCGCTGCCGCACCTGCACCGACCACCGGGCGCGCGGAGAGGTGCGCACGCCGACGTCCGTCCTGGTCGACTCGCGGCTGCTGATCGACCCCGGACCGGAGGCCCCGCGGCAGGTGACACGCCTGGGCCGCGACCTCGCCGACCTGCCTGCGATGCTCGTGGGCCACGCGCACGACGACCACCTCGACCCCGCCGTGTTCATGCACAGGACCTGGGTCACGGACACGCCTCTCGAAGTGGCGGGACCCGCGCCGGTGATCGCATCGGTTCAGGGCTGGCTGGCCCCCGACCAGACCGCCGTCCGGCTCACCACCGTGACCGCCGGGGACACCTTCGACCTCGCCGGCTACCGGGTGACGGCGCTGCCGGCGAACCACGAGGCGTTCGGCGAGGCGCTGTGCTACCTGGTCGAGGGCGACGACGGAGCGCTGCTGTACGCCACCGACACCGGGCTGCTGCCCGAGGCCGCCTGGCACCTGCTGTCCGGACACCGGGTCGACCTCGTGCTGCTGGAGGAGACCTTCGGACCCCGCGCCGACAAGGGTGACCGCCATCTGAACCTGGCGACGTTCGCCGCCACGGTGGAGCGGCTGCAGGCGTCCGGGGCGGTCGACGGGGCGAGCCGCGTGGTCGCGGTGCACCTCTCCCACGACAACCCGCCCCTGCCCGAGTTGGCCGCCGAGCTCGCCCGGTGTGGCGCCGAGGTGCTGCCCGACGGCGCCTCGATCACGGTCTGACCGAAGCGCCGCCGGCGTTCAGGCGGCGGCGAGGCGGTGTCGGACCGGCCGTTCCAGCCGGGCGGCGACCCGCAGTTGCAGGCGGGCCGCGCCGCGAAGGAGACCGGCGGCGAGCGACCGCGTCCGCCCGAACGTCACGGGCTCATCGAGCTGCGGAGCTGCGGGCAGCGCCGAGCTGTTCTCCTCGGCGGTGCGCTCGATGATCGGGGCAAGACTGATGTATGCAGACATGGCTGTCTCCTCGGTTGTGGTGATGCGTTCTTCTGGTTGCGGTTCGGCGGCTCAGGCCACCGGACGGGTGCTGCTCCGCACGATCAACTCGTGGGGCAGGATGATCCGGCGCTCGGTGCGCTCCGGATCGAGCAGCAGCTCCGCGGCAAGGCGTCCCTTGTCCCGGACCGGCTGGTGAATCGTGGTGAGCCCGGCCGCGGCCGACTCGGGCAGGTCGTCGAACCCGACGACGGAGACGTCACGGCCCGGCTCCAGGCCGCGCTGGCGGCAGGCGTCCATGAAGCCGAGGGCCATCACGTCGCTGACCGCGACGACCGCGGTCGGCGGGTGCGCACGGTCGAGTACGAGCGCCCCGGCCGCCTGCCCGCTCGCCCCAGAGTTGGTGCCGGCGACGACGACCGTGACCTCCGCGTCGCCCAAACCGTCCAGCACTCCGCGGACACGGTGGAGCGTGTCGAAGTAGCCGACGCCGGCATAGGCGTCCACGAGCCCGGAGAGCTCGTCGGGCCGATACTCGCTCAGCGCGGGTTGCCCCCGGTAGGCGGTCTCGACCAGCAGGCTGACCCTGGTGTGACCCAGCCGCCTCAGGTGCTGGCCGACCTCGACGGCCGCGGCGTAGTCATCGATGGCGACGTAGTCCCCGGAGAGCGGCTCGGCGCCCAGGGGGTGGCCCATCGTGCAGTAGACGGTGGGCAGGCCGCGCTCGCGGGCCCGGACCATGGCGGGTTGGTCGCCGCACAGGCCCGCGATGCCGTCGACCGCGGCGTCCTGAATCGCCGAGAGCGCCTCGGCGTCGCCGGCCGGGACGCTGAGCAGCATGATGCTGGCGCGCCTGGCCTCCATCACCTCGCTGAACGCGGCCAGCCAGGCGACCGAGAACGGGTCGGAGAAGGCGTAGGAGAGACGTTCCTCGAAGACCACCGCGAAGGTGTTCGTCCGACCCGAGCGCAGATGCCGGGCCACCGCGTCCGGGCCGGTGTAGCCCATCTTGACCGCGCGGTCGAGCACCCGTCGGCGGAGGTCGGCGGAAAGCTGGTCGGGCCGGTTGAAGGCGTTCGACACCGTCATCACCGACACCCCCATCACCTTGGCGATGTCCTGCTGCGTGACCTTGACCATCTCTCTTCACCCCCTTCGTCATTCGGTACCTCCATGGTGTTCTTTATCGTTATAGAGTTCAAGCGACTGAGCGTCTGTATCGCTAAAGAAGCCCGGCGCCCGCAGAGTGCCCGTCGACCCACGCCCACCAGAACGGGACAAACCTGACGCCAGCCGGCCGGCTGAGCCACCTGCCGCGCCCCGGCCGACGTTGCGCGGCAGGAATGTCCCGGAATGGTGGGCCGGCGCCGTGGGAGGATCTGGCATGAGTTGCCGCATCTTCCAGGCCACCTTCGACTGCGCGGACGCCCACTCGCTCTCGACGTGGTGGGCAGGCGTGCTCGACTATGTCGCGGACCCTGACGATCCGGACCAGCCGGGCGCGGAGATCGCCCGGATCGCGCCCCGGGACGGCGGACCCGGCGTGCTCTTCCTGCAGGTGCCCGAGCCCAGGACAGTGAAGAACCGGATGCACCTCGACCTGCGTCCCACCAACCGGACCCGCGACGAGGAAGTGGAGTGGCTGCTCGCGAACGGGGCCACGTTCATCGCCGACCACCGCGGCATCCACGGCCCCGGCACAGGCTGGTTCGTGCTGGCCGATCCCGAGGGCAACGAGTTCTGCGTCCTGCGCTCGGACGCCGAACTGGCGGGCTGAACGAAACGGGACAGAACCGCCTCGATCGGCACCGGAGGGGCGGTTCCGGGAACTCCACGTGCGATGCGTGGCAGCTTTGTCCCGGAATCGGCCGGGCGCGGGCTACGCCAGGTTCCACAGGCGGGTGTAGAAGTTCTGCTTCTCCGGATCGGGGTCGATTCCGTAGGCCTCCAGCAGCACCAGTTCCCAGCCTTCGCCGAAGTTCCAGCCGAGGCTGAGCAGCGCCGGAGCGAGGTCCGCCCAGCGGTCCGCCACGCCGAGCCTGCCGAGATCGACGTAGCCGACGCAGGTACCGGACGCGTCCAGCAGGAAGTTCGGGTTGCAGGCGTCGCCGTGGCACACCACGGGGTCGAGCGCCGGCCACGGGCCGAGCGCGTCGGCCGCCTGCCCGAGGTACCCCAACCGGTCCGCGACCGACCAGTGCCAGGCACACCCCTCAACCGGGACCCGGTCGTGGAAGCGGCGCAGGGCCCGGCCGAGTTCGGGGACGGCGACGTCGGGACGGTCCCGCCAGCCCCCCATCACCGCGGACGTGCCGGGCAGGCCCCCGGTGCGCAGCCACCGGTTCCCGTCGGCGTCGTCACCGTGGTCGATCGGACGGGGCGCAGCGACGTATCCGCTCACCCAGCGCAACCGCGCGAACTCCGGCTCGGCGTCGAACTCGGCGTGCGGCGGGCCGTACTTCACGTACTCGGCACCCCCGCCGATCGAGAACGTGACCCCGCCGATCTCGTTGCGCCAGACCGGCTCGACCTCGCGCCCGGCCGCCAGTGCGCGGACGACGTCGGGCACGACCACGCCGTCGAGGTCGAGGTTCGGGATGTCGCTGGTCATCCAGGCTCCCCATTGATCGGCCGCGGCCCTTCGTGACGGTCACGGGTTCGTTCCTCACCCGTGACCTCCTCAGGGACCGGTGAACGACAGGAACGCCCCACCGAGACCTCCCCACGCACCGGTGGGCGACGGAAACCCCCCACCCGCACCCTCCCCGGAACTGGTTGACCGCTAGAGCGGCAGGAGGCGGAAGATCGGGCCGGGAATGTGCTTGAGCACGAGCATCACGAGGCGGAACGCCGGCGGCACCCAGATCAGCGTCTGGCCCTTGCGCGCCGCGTCCACAACCTGCGTGGCCAGTTCCTCCTTGTCGACCGTGAGCGGCGCCTCCTTCACATGCGCCGACATCCGCGTGCGTACCTGGCCGGGACGCACCACGAGCACCTTCGGGCCGAACGGCGCCAGCGCCTCGCCGAGCAGCCGGTAGAACCCGTCCAGCCCGGCCTTGGTGGAGCCGTAGACGAAGTTCGACCGACGCACCAGCTCGCCGGCGACGGTCGACATCGCGATGATCTGGCCGTACCCCTGCGCCTTCATCCTCTGGCCGAGCAGGACGCCGACGCTCACCGCGCCGGTGTAGTTGACCTGCGCGGCGAGGACGGCCTGGGACTGGTCCGTCCACAGGTCCTCGGCGTCCCCGAGGATGCCGAAGGCCACGATCGCCACGTCG
>JAXGTK010000085.1:0-11389 GCA_040774965.1 Propionicimonas sp.
AGTGGGAGGGCCACCGCGCGACCTTCGTGGTGGGCATCGCGGGCAAGGGGACCGAGCACCTGGACGCCCTGGCCCGGATCGCGGTGCTGTTCTCCGACGACGCCACGATCGCCCCGCTCCGGGAGGCCACGAGTCCCGAGCAGCTGTTCGGGCTGATCGTCGCCTCGTGTTCCTGACGCCGGGGATCAGCCGTCGATGACGGCGACCGATTCGCCCGGAACCGTCCCCGGAGTCCGGCTGTGGAAAAACCGGACCGTCAGGAACCGTCCCCGGAGGTGGATCAGCCGTCGATGACGGCGACCAGTTCGTCCAGGAAGCTGGTGAGGTCGGTGCCGCGGTGCACGAGCCGCTGGACGCTGTCGTGCTCGCTGAACACCTCGACCAGCTGCTCGAACACAGTCTGGAACGCGGCCCGGTCGCTCTCGGAGAAGGCGACCATCACCACCACCTGGACCCGCGACTCGCCCCACGGGATCGGCCGGTCGGCCATGCCGACGGCGATCGCCGTGCGGCTGGCGGTCATGCTCAACGCGTGCGGCACGGCCAGGGCGTCGGTGAACGCCGTGGACGAGAGCCGCTCCCGTTCGATGCTCCGCTCCACGTAGTCGTCGTCGATGACGCCCTCGGCGATCAGCAGCGCGCCCAGCCGGCGGATGATCCCCTCCTCGCCGACGTCGGGGTCGAGGTCGCGGACGAACGCCTCCGGGGCGAAGTACTTCTCCAGTTCCGTGCGGAGCCGGGCCAGCCGGCGGTTCCTGCGCACCCGCATCGCCGCGGCGTGCACCCGTTCGACGTCCGCGTCGGTCAGGAACAGGGGGATGACGACGATCCGGTCGCTCGAGCCCGGCGGGGGGATCGTGGTGAGGACCAGGTCGGAGTCCATCGACTCCCAGTCGGGGTCCGCCCGGGTCTCCACCTGCACGACCTGGATGGTGCGCCCCAGCGAGCGGTCCAGGCTCGAGCGCAACAGGCTGTCCAGGTCGTGGTAGCCGGGGCACACGATCGTCGCGGTCGGCGGGCTGTCGTCCGTGCGGTTGCGCTCCAGCCGGGCCCCGACGTGCATGGCGATGTAGGCGATCTCCGCGTCCACCAGGGGAATGCCGAGTCGTTCGTGCAACCGGGTCGCGATGTACACGGCCACCTCGAAGATCATCGGGTAGGACGCCTTCAGCGTGCGGGTCAGCGGGTTGCGCGACCACTCCGAGCCCGGGGCACGCTCGAGGAGGTTCTGCACGTGCAGGATCAGGCGCCAGGTGAAGTCGTCTCCGGAGAGGTCGACCAGGAACTCGGCGGACGCGGCGTTGCAGGCGTCGAGGACGGCCTGGGCGACGGCCGGGTCGACCCGTTGCCGGGCGACGGTCCGCACCGACTCCAGCCGGGGGGCGGCGATCCGGCTCAGCACCACCGTGGTGAGGAACTCCCGGTCGCCCTCGTTGAACCGGATGCCGAAGTGCCGGATCGCGAGCTCGTCCAGCACGCCGCCGACGGCGACCTCGTCGTCGCGGGGGTGCACCGTGCTCGTCGCCAGCGGCCGCCCGCGTGCGATCCGGTCCGCGGCGATCGCGACGTGCATCAGGACGTCGGCGATCGCGTACTCGTTGACGAAGTAGCCGAGCCCGCCGAGCGCGTCCACGAGGTCGGTCTTGAAACTCGCGTAGGCCTCCGTGCCGAGCGATCCCTCGCCCAGGACCCGCATCAGGGCCGGGAAGTCGAGGGACTTCATCTCGGTCTGGTCGTGCACGAGCCGGCTGAGCACGCGGCGGTGGGCCATCTCGGTGCCCTGCAGCCAGACCTGGGACCCCTGGCGCTGCAGGGTCAGGCCGCTGCCGCTGACGAAGGAGCGGACGCGGGCGAGGTCGCTCTCCACGGTGGCCGAACTCACGTAGATCTCGTCGGCGGTGTCGTGGACGTCCAGCGGGCTCTCCGACTCGAGCAGCCTCCGGACCAGCTGGTGCAGCCGTGCGCGCGGGGTGCCGGGCTCGACCGAGTCCTCGCGGAGGGCGGCGCGCGCCGCCGGCCCGGCCCGGTAGCCCTGCGCCCCGGACTCGACGACGACGCCGTCGGGAACCCGCGCGTTGAGGGCCGCCACGTAGGTGCGCACGGAGCGGGGGGTCACGCCCAGGTAGTCCGAGAGCGAGGCGGCAGTGACCCAATTCTCGGCACTCACGAGCCGCGTGAGCAGCTTGTTCTGCCGAGATCTCGACACCGTTCCGCCTCCTGAGCCGGACCGCTCCCGTGGCCTTCACACGACGCCGGGTGCACCCACAGTGAAACACGCCCGGGCCGGGACGAGGAACTCCACCCGCCGGTCGCCTCGCGGCATTATTGCGCCCGCCCGGCGGGGTTCGTGGCCCGTTCGACGTGGTTGCTCCGCCCAGTGTTCCTTCCGCCCCTGCGGAAACTGCCGTGGTTGAGGCCGGCTGTGCCGCCGCCCAATGATGTGGGTGGAGGAGGCATCAGTGAGGATCCTTGTGGTGTGCGGTGCGGGGGCGTCCAGCACGTTCGTCGCGCAGCGTGTCAACAGCGCCGCACGGGCCAGGCAGCTTCCCTATGTCGCCGTCGCCACCAACGGGGTCTCGCTGCCGGAGGAAGTCCCGGCCAGCGACCTCGTCCTCGTCGGCCCGCACTACGCCGCGCACCTCGAGCAGATCAGGGGCCTCGCCGCCCCGCACGGGGTCGGCGTCGTCGTGCTGGACGTGGAGGCCTTCTCCGACCTCGACGGAACCATGGCCCTGGCCCGGATCGAGGACGCCGTCCGGGACGGAACCGCACGGTCCGTCCACCACTGACCACGTTCGCCGGCCGCATGGATGCGGAACCGGCCCACACCAGAGAGAGGAATCGACACATGACCGCAGCAACCACAGCACCCTCGAGGGGGTCGACGCGGGTAGCGGTGCAGAAGTTCGGCACCTTCCTGTCCGGCATGATCATGCCCAACATCCCCGCGCTGGTCGCGTGGGGCATCCTGACGATGTTCTTCATCCCGGCAGGCTTCACGCCGAACGAGGCGATCTCGACGATCGTCGGCCCGATGATCCACTACCTGCTGCCGATCCTGATCGCCTACACCGGCGGCCACATGGTCTACGGGGTCCGCGGCGGCGTGGTCGCCTCCATGGGTGTCATGGGTGCGATCGCAGGCTCGGACTACCTGATCGCCCAGTACAACCTGACCCAGGCGGCCGACAACCAGCTCGGCCAGGTGCACATGTTCATCGGCGCGATGATCATGGCCCCGATCTCCGCGTACAGCATGAAGTGGCTCGACCGGCTGTGGGAGGACAAGATCAAGGCCGGCCTGGAGATGCTCGTGAGCATGTTCAGCGCGGGTATCTGGGGCTTCGTGCTCCTGCTGATCGGCTTCTACCCGATCGCGTGGCTCGTGAACGGCATCATGTCCATCCTGAGCACCGGCGTGAACTACCTGGTCGCCAACAACCTGCTGCCGTTGACGAGCATCATCATCGAGCCGGCCAAGGTGTTCTTCCTGAACAACGCGATCAACCACGGCGTGCTGACCCCGCTCGGCCTCCAGCAGGCCTCCGACAGCGGCTCGTCCATCCTGTTCCTGCTCGAGGCCAACCCCGGCCCCGGCGTCGGGCTCCTGATGGCGTTCACCGTCTTCGGTGTCGGCGCGGCGCGTGCGTCCGCCCCGGGCGCGGCGTTCATCCAGTTCATCGGTGGCATCCACGAGGTGTACTTCCCCTACGCGCTGATGAAGCCGATGCTGATCCTCGCCCTGATCGCCGGTGGCATGACCGGTGTCACGACGAACATGCTGCTGGGTGGCGCCCTGCGGGCCCCGGCCGCTCCCGGAAGCATCCTGGCCGTGATCGCGCAGATCGCGCCCGGGAAGTACGTCCCGGTGCTGCTGTCGGTGCTGTTGTCGGCAACCGTCACGTTCCTGATCGCCGCGATCATCCTGCGGGCCTCCCGCGCCCGTGACCTGGCCGCAGAGGCCGAGGGCACGGACAGGTTCGAGGCTGCGATCGGCCAGACCGAGGCGAACAAGGGCAAGGGCTCCGACGCGCTCGTCGGCCTCCGCACCGCGACGCTGACCGCTCCGGCCGGAACCGTCAAGAACATCGTGTTCGCCTGCGACGCCGGCATGGGTTCCTCCGCGATGGGCGCCTCCGTCCTGCGCAAGAAGATCCAGGCGGCCGGGTTCTCCGACGTCAAGGTCGTGAACAAGGCGATCGCCAGCCTCGACGACAGCTACGAGATCGTCGTGTCGCACCAGGACCTGATGGACCGGTCCTCGCAGAAGACCCCGTCCGCGGTGCACGTGTCCGTCGACAACTTCATGGCCTCGCCGAGGTACGACGAGGTCGTCGAGATGGTCAAGGAGGCGAACAGCAGCCCAAAAGCTGACGCGCCCGAACCGGTAGCGGCTCCTGTCGTCCCGGCGCGGGCCCTCGCCGAGGAGTCGGCTCCTGCGGCCGCCGCGGGGTCCGAGGAGTCCGAGGGAGTGCTGAAGCTCTCCTCGATCGTGCTCTCGGGCAGCGCGTCCGACCAGTCGTCCGCGATCGACGAGGCGGGCAGGCTGCTCGTCGACGCCGGTGCTGTCGACGCCGGCTACGTCGGATCGATGCACGACCGGGAGAAGTCGGTGTCCACCTACATGGGCAACTTCCTGGCCATCCCCCACGGCACGAACGAGGCCAAGGGGCTGATCCAGAGCTCCGCCATCTCGGTGGTCCGCTACCCGACGGGCATCGACTGGAACGGCAACCCGGTGAAGTTCGTGATCGGCATCGCCGGCGCGAACGACGAGCACCTGGAACTGCTCAGCAAGATCGCCGAGGTGTTCCTCGATCCCGATGCGGTGGCTAGTCTCGAAAAGGCCACCTCCGCCGAGGAGATCGCTGACACGTTCAAGAAGGTGAATGGGTAGATGAAAGCAGTGCACTTCGGAGCAGGGAACATCGGTCGCGGGTTCGTCGGCCTGTTGCTGAACAACGCCGGTTACGACCTGGTGTTCGCCGACGTCGTCGAGTCGCTGATCCAGCGGCTGAAGGACGCGGACAGCTACGTCGTGCACGAAGTCGGGGAGGACCCGCGGATCCAGGAGGTCCGCGGGTTCTCCGCCCTCAACTCCGCGTCCGAGCCCCAGGCGCTCGTCGCGGCCATCGCGTCCGCCGACATCGTCACCACGGCGGTCGGCGCGCACATCCTGAAGTTCGTCGCCCCGGCGATCGCCGCGGGGATCGCGGCCCGTCCGGCCGGAGCGCCGAAGGTGGCCGTGATGGCGTGCGAGAACGCCATCAACGGCACCGACATCCTCGCCGGTGAGGTGCTCAGGGCCTACACCGGCGACGACCTAGACGCGAAGGCGATCTTCGCGAACACCGCGGTCGACCGGATCGTGCCGAACCAGGACCCCGGCGCGGGGCTCGACGTCACCGTCGAGACCTTCTACGAGTGGGTGATCGAGACCGGCCCGTTCAAGGGCGCCCACCCGGACATCCCCGGTGTGACCTGGGTGCCGGACCTGGAGCCCTACATCGAGCGCAAGCTCTTCACGGTGAACACCGGTCACGCGACCAGCGCCTGGTTCGGCTTCGCCGCGGGGATCGAGAAGATCTCCGACGCCCTCGCCGACCCGGACGTGGGCGCGAAGGTGCGGGCCGTCCTGGTGGAGACCGCGTCGCTGATCGTCGCCAAGCACGGCGTGGACGCCACCACCCAGGCGGCCTATGTGGAGAAGATCCTCAAGCGCTTCGCCAACCCGTACCTGCCCGACACCACGCTGCGGGTGGGCCGGGCGCCCCTGCGCAAGCTCGGCCGCAACGACCGGTTCATCAGCCCGGCCGCCCAGCTCGCCGAGCGCGGGATGGGCAGGGACGCCCTGCTGGAGGCCATCGGCGCCGGGCTTCGGTTCGACACCCCGGACGACCCGGAAGCGGTCGAGCTGCAGTCGCTGCTCGCCACCGCGACCGCCGCCGAGGTCGTCGACACGGTGACCGGGCTGGACGGCGAACACCCGCTCTACGCGGACGTGCTCGCGGTCGTCGAGGCCCGGCAGTCCCGCTGAGCACCCGACCGGGCCCGGTCTGCACGCCGGCCGGCCCCGGGGCGGAGCCTCCGGTGACCGCTCCGGCCGGAGAGGAGCCGGGGGACGCACTGGGGTACGATCGCCCGGTGCCGCAGACCCTGCTTGCCGAGACCGCCCTGGCCGACGGACGCACCCTGAGCATCGTCGAGCCGGCACCCACCGACGCCGGGGTGATCTGCGAGGTGATCCGGGAGGCGTTCGGCAACCGTCCGGTCGTGGACCCGCCGCCCCCGGCGCTGGCCGAGACCCCCGGGCACGTGGCGGCCGCCCTGGCCGAGGGCTTCGGCGTGCTGGCCCTCGTCGACGGGGTGCCCGCCGGCATCGTGATCGTGAGCCTGGACGCCCCGATGGCCGGCATCCACCGGGTCTCGGTGCGTCCGGGCCACCAGCGGCAGGGCATCGCGTCCGCCATGGTGGAGGTGGCGATCGAGCTGCTCACCGCGCGCGGCGCGTCCGCCGTGGAACTGGTCGCCCGCGAGGAGTTCCCGCAGGTGGTCTCGTGGTGGCGCCGGCACGGCTTCGTGGAGGTGGACCGGCAGGGCAACAGCCTCTCGCTGGCCCGGCAGCTGCCGGTGCGTTTCGAGGCGCCGACCGCCGAGGACACCCGGGACATCGGACGCCGGCTGGCCGGCGTGGTGCGTGCGGGCGACGTGGTCATCGCCTCCGGCGACCTGGGGGCCGGCAAGACCACCCTCGCCCAGGGGCTCGGCGCGGGCCTGGGCGTCGCCGGGGCGATCATCTCGCCGACGTTCGTGCTCTCCCGCGTGCATCCGTCCACGGTCGGCGGGCCCGCCCTGGTGCACGTGGACGCCTACCGCCTCGGCTCGTTCGCCGAGCTGGAGGACCTCGACCTCGAGGTGTCGCTGGACGACTCGGTCACCCTCGTCGAGTGGGGCTCCGGCCTCGCCGAGGGCCTCGGCGAGGGCTACCTCGAGATCGACATCCGTCGCTCGGTCGACCCCGACGACGAGACCCGCTGGATCTTCCTCACCCCGGTCGGCGGTCGCTGGACCGCGGCCCGTCCCGAACTGGAGGCACTGTGACGGGACTGGTTCTCGGCATCGACACCGCCACCGACGTGCGGGCCGGCGTGGCACGCGACGATGCCGTGGCCGCGTCCGGCGAGGTCACCGACCGTCGCGCGCACGCCGAGCAGCTGCTGCCGCTGGTGCGCCGGGTGCTCACCGAGGCCGGCGCCACCCCGTCCGACCTCACCGGGATCGTGGTGGGCGTGGGTCCCGGCCCGTTCACCGGCCTGCGGGTCGGCGTCGCCGCAGCGGTCACGATGGCCGAGGCGCTCGGCATTCCCGTCCGGGGCGTGTGCAGCCTGGACGTGGTCGCGCTCGAGTGGGCCGGACGCCCGGACGCCCCCGGCGCCGGGTTCGCCGTCGTCTCGGACGCCCGGCGCAAGGAGGTCTACTGGGCGCGGTACTCCGCGGACGGCACCCGCCTGGACGGCCCCTTCGTCACCGCCCCGGACGCGGTGCCCGACCTCCCGCTGGCCGGCCCCGGCGCCGAACTCACCGGACGCCCCTGCGCCGGTCCCGCCGCGGTGGACGCCGGCCTGCTCGCCGCCCACGGCGACCACCTGCCGGACGCCGGCCTCGTCCCGCTCTACCTGCGTCGCCCGGACGCGCAGGTGCCCACCACCCGGAAATCCACTCTGCTCCAGCCGCGAGTGGCCATGATGGGGATGAAATGATCATCACCCACGCGCGCGCCACCGATCTGGCCGACATCGTCGAACTGGAACGTTCCGGCTTCGCGCCGTCCGAGCAGTGGTCCGAGGCCGCCTGGGCCGAGGAGCTCGATTCACCCGACCGCTACGTGCTGGCCCGGCTCGACCGCGACGCACGGATCGTCGGCGTCGCCACGTTCAGCCGCGTCGGGGAGATCGCCGACCTGCTGCGGGTGATCGTCCGCCCCGAGGCGCGCGGCCAGGGGATCGGTGCCTCGCTGGTCCGGGCCGGGCTCGAATGGGCGGCCGCGGTCGGCGCCCAGCGCATGCTGCTCGAGGTGCGACCCGACAACGATCCGGCGGTGGCCCTGTACCGGAGGCTCGGCTTCGAGCCGGTCACCACCCGACGCGACTACTACGGACCCGGCCAGCACGCGCTGGTGATGCTGCGCGGGCTCGGCGGTGACGACTCCTGGGCGGTCGCATGAAGCACCCCACGAAGTTCTTCTCCTCCGCTGCGCTCCCCCGAACAACTCCGCGGGGACCCCGCATGAAGCACCCCACGAAGTTCTTCTCCTCCGCTGCGCTCCCGGAACGACTCCGCGGGGACGCCGCATGAGCGCTGTCCTGAGCACTTCGGAGGGCGGCCCGCTGGTGCTCGGCATCGAGTCGTCCTGCGACGAGACCGGAGTTGGCATCGTCCGCGGCCACGAACTGCTCGCCAACGAGGTCGCCTCGTCGGTCGAGGAGCACGTCCGGTTCGGCGGTGTGGTGCCCGAGGTGGCCAGCCGCGCACACCTTCAGGCCCTCGTGCCGACCCTGCGCCGGGCGTGTGAGAAGGCGGACGTCGACCTGTCCGAGGTGGACGCGATCGCGGTCACCGCCGGCCCCGGCCTGATGGGTGCGCTGGTGGTGGGCGTGGCCGCGGCGAAGGCCCTCGCGGTCGCCCTGGACAAGCCGCTCTACGGCCTGAACCACCTCGTCGGGCACGTCGCGGTCGACCTGCTCGACCACGGCCCGCTGCCGCAGCCCTGCGCCGCACTGCTGGTCTCCGGCGGGCACACGTCCCTGCTCGCTGTGAACGATATAACGCGAGATATCGTCGAGCTGGGTGCCACGATCGACGACGCGGCCGGCGAGGCGTACGACAAGGTGGCCCGGGTGCTCGGCCTGCCGTACCCCGGCGGCCCCGTGATCGACCGGGCCGCCGCGGACGGAGACCCGACCGCGATCGCGTTCCCGCGGGGGCTCACCGCGTCGAAGGACCTGGCCAGGCACCGTTTCGACTACTCGTTCTCCGGGCTGAAGACCGCCGTGTCGCGCTGGGTGGAGACCCGCCACCGCGACGGGCTGGACGTGCCGGTGAACGACGTGGCGGCGTCCTTCCAGGAGGCGGTCTGCGACGTCCTCACCGCCAAGGCGGTGGACGCCTGCGAGTACCTGGGCACCGACCACATCCTGCTCGGCGGGGGAGTGGCGGCGAACTCGCGGCTGCGGACCCTGCTCGAGGAACGCACCGCTGCGGCGGGGATCACGCTGCGCCGGCCGCGTCCGGCCCTGTGCACCGACAACGGCGCCATGATGGCCGTTCTCGGCTCCGAGGTGGTCAGCGCGGGGCTGCCGCCGTCCTCCCTCGAGATCGGCGCGAACTCCGGGCTGCCGGTGGGCACCGTCCTCCTCTGATGCCCTACACACCGATCATCGGCACCCTCGGCTACGTGCTGAGCGCCGACCGGCGCCGCGTCCTGCTCGTGCACCGCAGCCGCGACGGCGACCAGCACGCCGGCAAGTGGAACGGCCTGGGCGGCAAGCTCGAACCCGACGAGGACGTCTACACCTGCCTGTGCCGCGAACTGCGGGAGGAGGCCGGGATCGAGGTCACGTCCGCCCGGCTGCGCGGCACCATCTCGTGGCCGGGCTTCGGCGAGGGCGGCGAGGACTGGTTCGGCTTCGTGTTCGTCGTGGACGGCTGGTCGGGCACCCCGCCGGAGCGCAACGACGACGGCCCGCTCGCCTGGCACGACCTGGGCGTCCTCGGCGACCTGCCCATGTGGGAGGGCGACCGGTCCTGGCTGCCGCTGGTGTTCGGCGACGGACCCACCTTCCACGGCGTGATGCCTTACGTGGACGGGCGCCCGGCGGGGTGGAGCGTCACCGAACCCTGAGCGGATCGTGAGGTGGGCCGTCGTCGGCCACTGTGCGGAACAGCGCGTGGGGAGGGCTGGCCTTCGCGGTCCGGCGCTGGTTGGCTTGGGGGGTGCGTTCACGGGTGGTGACAGCGGGGTTGCTGGCGTTCGGCATCGTCCAGTTCCTGGCCGGGGTCGCGGCGGCGTTCGCTTCGCACCTGACCTACGTCGTGCCGGGCGCGGACGGCCTGATCGAGCGCTCGATGCTGTTCACGCCGTACGTGCTGGCCGCGGTGGCCTGGACGGTGGCTGCGCTCGCGTCCGGCGGCCTCGCCTGGCGGGTGCGGCGGTCGGAGCGGGGACTGCTGACCGTCGTGCTGGTCGCGGTGGACGCAGTGGCGGTGGCCATCGCTCTGACGATGTTCGCCCAGCCGACGCCCGTCTTCTGAGCCGCGGTCTCAGGTCGTGGCCGGCGGCGCCTGCGCCGGCAATTCCTTGCGCGGACGCCCGAGGCCGAGGCCCGCGAGGAAGCCGCCGACGGTCAGCAGGGCCGCGGCGCCGATGATGATCGGGATCGGGTTCTGGAACTCCGCGCTCCTCCCGGTGGAGAGCGTCGCGTAGTGCCAGTAGGCGATCCAGCCTCCCCAGACCAGCACGCCGATGCCGCCCAGGAGGGCGAGCACTCCGATCACCACGCTGACCTTCGACATCACCTTCATGCGCCTGATCATAGGGGTCCCGATAGGTTGGGGCCGTGGACGCAGAACTGGCGCGCTGGCTGGTTTCTCCCGACGCCGGACCCGCCCTCGCGGAGGCGTCCGCGCAGCCGGACCCCGGATCGCTGGCCGCGGCCACGTCGCTGCGCCGGAACTGGCCCGCCGACCGGGCCGCGGCCGCGCTCAACCAGGTGGCGTTGCGCGAGCGCGCTGTGGGCAAGTTCGGGGAGCGGGCGTCCACCCTGTTCCTCACCCCCGACGCCCTCGAGCAGGCCACCCGGGCCGACGTGGCCCGGTGGCGAGCGTCACGGTTCGTCGAGGCGGGTGCGCGGGAGGTCGTCGACCTGGGCTGCGGCATCGGGGCGGACGCGCTGGCGTTCCTCGACGCAGGACTGTCGGTGACCGCGGTCGAGGCCGATCCCGCGACCGCTGTCCTCGCGCAGGCGAACCTGGGGGGAACCGCCCGGGTGTTGTGCGGGGACGCCGCCGAACTCGCTCCCGGGCTGCTGGCCGGAGGTGCCGCGGTGTTCGCCGATCCGGCCCGGCGGACGGCTGCGGGACGCACGTGGCGGGTGGGTGACTTCTCCCCGTCCTGGGAGTTCGTCACCGGGCTGCTGGACGGTCGCACCGGCTGCGTGAAGGCCGCGCCCGGGCTGCCGTCGGCGTTCCTCCCCGACGGCGTGGCCACCACCTGGGTGAGCCACCGCGGCGACCTCGTCGAGGCGTCGCTGTGGAGCGGGCCCTGGCCGGCGGGCTCGCGGACGGCGGTGCTGCTGCCCGCGGGAGACGAACTGGACGCGGGGGAGCGGCG
>JAXGTK010000086.1:0-11350 GCA_040774965.1 Propionicimonas sp.
CGGAGCCGGCCGAGCGCACCTCCACCCGGTCGCCGCCGAGGTGGCGCAGGTAGCCGGCGGCCATCTGGGAACGGCCCGCGTTGTGGATGCACACGAACAGGACGGACGGCTTGCTCATCAGGGCTCCTTGCGTGTTCAGCCCGGGCTTGACGGACCGGGTAGCTCAGTTACTATTGAGTCAATAGTCGTGGAGGTGATCGGAGATGTCAAACGACCTGGAGTCGCGGGCGCGGGCCTACGCCGCGCTGGGCGAGCCGTCCCGGCTGGCGATCATCGACCTGCTGGGCAGGGGCGACCTGGCGTCCGGGGAATTGGCCGCCGGCCTGGGCGTGCCCACCAACCTGATGGCCCACCACCTGCAGGTGCTCCAGGACGCCGGCCTGGTCGAACGTCGCCGCTCCGAGGGCGACGCGCGGCGCACGTACGTCCGCCGCACCCCGGCGTGCGACCGCCTGCTCGGCAGCGAGGCCACGCCGCGGCCGCACCGGGTGGCGTTCGTCTGCTCGGCCAACTCCGCGCGCTCCCAGCTCGCCGAGGCGTACTGGCGCACGGTCAGCGACATCCCCGTGGTCTCCGCCGGCACCCACCCCGCCCGGAGCGTGCACCCGCGCGCGATCGCGGTGGCCCGTCACCACGGCCTCGACCTCACCGCGGCCACCCCGAAGCTCGTCGACGACGTGCTCACCGGTGACGAACTGCTGATCGCGGTCTGCGACCTCGCCTACGAGGGCCTGCGCGCGCCGTCGGCGCACTGGTCGATTCCCGACCCCGCCCGGGCGGGCGACTCCCTCGCGTTCGAGTCGGCCTTCACCGACATCGCCGACCGGATCGACCAACTCACGTCTCGCTTCGAAGGAGAGGCCCGATGACCATCCATCCCGTTTCCGAACGCACCTGGGAGAGCCTGCACGCCGACGAGAAGCTCGCCCTCAGGCAGGCCGCGGCCCGGCTCGGCCGGGATTTCGCCGGCCTCTACGGCGCCGAGACCATCGAACGGTTCCTGGCCAGCTCCTTCGACCAGTTCGCCGACCGGGCCACCGTCACCAAGTTCCTGCCCCTGCTCGCCGAGCGCTTCGCCCGGCAGCGCCTGCACGCCCTCGCGCGCGTCGAGGGGCTGCACGCGGACGGCAGGCCCGTCGTCCTGTTCCTGTGCACCCACAACGCCGGTCGCTCCCAGATGGCGCTCGGCTTCTTCCAGGCCCTCACCGGCGACACGGCCGTCGCCTGGTCCGGTGGTTCCGAACCCGGCGTCCTGGTCAATCCCGTCGCCGTGGCGGCCATGGCCGAACGCGGCATCGACATCTCCGGGGAGTTCCCCAAGCCCTGGACGGACGAGACGGTCCGGGCCGCGGACGTGGTGGTCACGATGGGCTGTGGCGACGCCTGCCCGATCTTCCCGGGGAAGCGCTACGAGGACTGGGAGGTCGACGACCCGGACGGCCAGGACCTCGACACGGTGCGCCGGATCCGCGACGACGTCGAGCGGCGGGTCCGCTCGCTGCTGGCCTCGCTCAACGTGTGAACCCGATCCGCCGACCGGAGTTGCCGGGCCGCCGGGCCGCCATGGCGTCCACCAGCAGCCGGATGCCGTCGTCGTAGGCGGCGGGGACGTCCTCGCCGAGCTGGAAGCCGCCGGCCAGTTCCATCCGCAGGAAGCCGGACGCCCAGGCGGTCAGGGTGCGGGCGGCGGCCAGGGCGTCGGCGGGGCCGGCGAGTTCGGTGGTGGCCCGGAGCACCGGGGCTGCCGCGGCGGCGTAGGCGGACGCGTCGGGCGAGCTGTCCCCGGGCAGTGGCTGGAAGAGCACCCCGAAGCCGTGCGGGTTGCGCAGGGCGAACTCGCGCAGGGCGTGCGCGAGGGCGCGCAGGTCCCCGGCCGGCTCCCCGGTGGAGGCCGCCTCGTCGAGCAGGGTGGTGATCTCCTCGATCACGGCGGCGGCCACGAGTCGCACCAGGGCGGGGCGGCCCGACACCCGCTTGTACAGCGACGGGGCCCTCACCCCGGTCTCCTCCGCGACCCGCTGCATGGTGAGGCCGTCCAGGCCCTCCCCGGTAAGGATGCCGCGCCCCGCCGCGACGATCTCGGCGAGCGATGTGCGGGCCGGCGTAGGCATTGTTCCTCCTCTGATGGCTATTGACGTTAGGGATAATAGCTACGTAGCGTAGCTATCGCAACGGATGTGACGAACGGAGGACTGATGCACGCCACCAACCTCGCCCTGCGGTTCCTGCTCGAGCTCGGCGGCCTGGCCGCCCTGGCCTGGGCGAGCTGGCAGCTCTCCGGCGGCGCCTGGCGCTGGCTGGCCGTGATCGCGGCCCCTCTCGCCCTGGCGGTGCTCTGGGGCCTGGTGGTCGCGCCCAACGCCCCCAACCCGCTGGCCCCGCAGGTCCGCGAGCTGGTCGGTTCGGCGCTCCTGCTCGGCGTGGCCGCCGTGCTGGCCCTCTCCGGACGGCCGGTTCCCGCCGCTGCCTACGCCGCGCTGGTCGTCGTGAACACCGTCCTGCTGGCCTGGACCGCCGACCCGGCCGTCCCGTCCGCCGGGGCCACCCGATGAGGCTCGCTCCCGGACTGCACCGGGTGGGCAACGACATCGTCGCCTGCTACCTCGTCGACGACGGCACGGGGGTCACGCTCGTCGACGCGGGGCTGGCCGGGCACTGGCGTCCGTTCCTGCGGGAACTGGACGCGATGGGGCGCTCCGTCGCCGACGTGCGCGCCGTCCTGCTCACGCACGGCGACGAGGACCACATCGGGTTCGCCGAACGGCTGCGCAGCACGTACTCCGTCCCGGTCTGGGTGCACGAGGCCGACGCGGGTAGGGCTCGCGGCGAGGGCAAGCCGGAAACCGCCTGGGGACGGTTCCGCCTGCTGCCGACGCTGCGCTTCCTCGCCTACGCCGTCGCCCGGGACGGACTCCGGACGCGCTACCTCGGTTCGGTCCGGACGTTCTCCGGGGCAGGGGTGCTCGACGTGCCCGGTTCCCCTCGGGTGATCCCGCTGCCGGGGCACTCGCCCGGGAGCGTGGCCTTCCACCTGCCCGTCGTCGACGCGCTCTTCGTCGGGGACGCGCTCACCACCCGCCATGTGCTCACCGGCGCCGGCGGCCCCGGACCCGCCCCGTTCACCGACGAGCCGGACCGTGCCCTGGCCTCGCTCGACGCGCTGGCGGACGTGACCGCGAGCTGGGTGCTCCCCGGGCACGGCGGCCCGTGGACGGGCGGCGTCGCCGACGCCGTGCGCCGCGTGCGTTCCCCGGCGGCGGGGTGACCCGCCGGGCGGTGAGCCTAAGCAGCTTGCGGCATGTCCCTGCCCGCGAAAGGTGGGTAGAGTCGGGGTAACGGCGATGGGGCTCGCCGCAACTGCTGACGCTAACGGTCCCTACTGGACGAAACCAGAGGACCACGCATGAGCGCTCCGATCATCACAGAGTCGCCGACACGCGGCGACGCCCGCACGGGCCCACCGCGCACCACCACCTGTCCGAGCCTGCTCGGCGGGGCCCACGGCGAACCGCCGAAGGCCGGACCGCCGCCGTGCCTGGGCGACCTGCACCTCGACGAGGTGATCGCGGTGGCGGCCCCGGGCCCGTTCCAGCGGAACGTCTGGCACACCCCGCTGGCCGACGAGCACGTCGTCGAGCACCGGCAGGAGGTCGTGAGGGACCTGCAGCGACCGGGCGTGCGGCGTGCGGCGGAGGGCTTCGCGGCCGCTGTCGAGGGCGCGCGCAACGCGATCACCGCACGGGCGCAGGCGCACTACCCGGTGCCCGCCGAGCTGAACCTGCTGGCCGCGATCGGGCGGTTCACGGCCGCCGTGGAGGCGTTCTCCTCCGGACTGGCCGGGTTGGCGCCGCACTCCGGGGCGTTGCGCGGCGTCGCCACCCACCTCGACGGCTACGTGCGGGGTACCGGCTTCCGCGAACTCGCGGACGGGGCGGACGCCCTGCTGGCCGACCTGCGCGGCACCCCCGTCGAGCTGGGCCTCCAGGCCGGCACGGTGTGGGTCGCCGAGGACGGCGGACGGGCCGCCTGGGCGCCGCAGATCGCGTCCTTCTTCGCCCGGTTCGCCAGCCAGGCGGACGCCACGGCCGTGCCCGCGCGGCCGAAGCGCTACCTGAACCACGTGGAGGCGCAGGTGATCGGGCTGATCGCGAACCTGCGGCCGGAGATCTTCGAGGCCACGCACCGGTTCGCGTCCGCCCACGCCGACTTCCTGCCCGCCGACCTGGCCCGGCTGGCCGAGGAGCTGCGGTTCTTCCTGGGCTTCCTCTCGCTCGTCGACCGGGTCGCCGGCGACGGGGTCGAGTGGTGCGTGCCCCGTCTCGTCCACGGTGGCTCCGGGCCGGTGGCCCTGCACGGTGTGGTCGACCTCGCGCTGGCGCTCAAGCCGCGCGGCGAGGTGCCGGCCGCCGTGCCCAACGACCTCGCGCTCGGCGGCGACGAGCGGATGGTGTTCATCACCGGCCCCAACCAGGGCGGCAAGACCACCCTGGCCCGCGCGATCGGGCAACTCGCGTACCTGGCCTCGCTGGGGCTGCCGGTGCCCGCGCGCTCGGCGTCCCTGCCGCTGGCCAACCCCGTGCTCACCCACTTCCCGCACCCGGACGACCCCGAGCACGAGCGCGGCGGCCTCGCCGAGGAGATGGCGCGGCTGCGGGACGTGGTCGACGCGCTCGGCCCGTCCGCCCTCGTGGTGCTCAACGAGCTGTTCTCGGCCACCTCGGTGGAGGACGCGCTCGAACTGTCCGAGGTGGTCGTGCCGAGGCTCGCCGCGTCCGGCTGCCGCGTGGTCTGGGTGACGTTCCTCGAGGAACTCGTGACCAGCGTCGACGGGGCGGTCAGCCTGGTCGGCCAGGTCGCCCCCGACGACCCGACGAGACCCACCTTCCGGTTCCGCGCGCAGCCCCCGGACGGACGCTCGCACGCGGCGGCCCTGGCCGCCCGCCACGGGCTGTCCGCCGACGACCTCGCGAGGAGGCTGTCGTGAAGGTCCACCTGCTCTTCTCCGACCGCGACGCGGACCGGAACGCCACCCCGCCCGCCGGAGCCGACGACCTGGTCGCCGACCTCGACCTCGAACCCGTCCTGCAGCTGATGGTGCCCGAGCGCCGGATGGAGAGGCTGCCCCGCGCGGTGCTGCTCAGCCCGCTGGTCGAACCCGACCAGATCGCCTGGCGCCAGGCCGTGCTCGCCGACGCGATGGCCGACCCCGAGGGCATGCGGTCCCTGTTCGAGCTGGCCGGACGCGCGCTGGCGAGCCAGCACTCGATCTGGATGTACGGCGGACGCACCGCCGACTCACTCCTGTCGCGCTCGGTCCACGGGCTGCGGGCGCTGCTGCCGCTGTTGCGTGAACTGTCCGCGTTCGCCGCCCAGCGCCTGCCCACGGTGCGCTCCGAGGGCATGTCGGGGCTCTACCGGCGCCTGGTCGAGGAGCTCGACCCGGCCTACCTCGGCGAGATGGCCGCCCTGCTGTCGCGACTGCAGTTCCCGCAGGGCGTGGTCAGCCGGGCCCGGCTGGACGCGTCCGGGCTGGTCGGGTCGCTGGAACTCGTCGAGCCGCGCGGTGGCCGCCGTCCGTGGTGGTCGGTGCTGGGCCTGCCGCAGCAGGGCCGGTTCCGTTTCACGATCGCCGACCGTGACGAGGCCGGAAATCGCGCGCTGGCCGAGCTGCGCGACGACGCCATCCACGATGTCGCGGCCACCGCGGCCCGCGCGAACGACCACGTGGTGGGCTTCTTCCACCAGTTGCGGTGGGAGGCCGGCTTCTTCGTCGGCTGCCTGAAGCTGCACGACGCGCTGGCGGACGCCGGAGTGGGGGTGTGCTGGCCGGTGCCGGCCACGTCGGGGACCGCGCTGGAGGCGTCCGGCCTGAGCTGCCTGAGCCTGGCGGTCCGCTCGGGCGCCGCCCCGGTGGCCAGCGACCTGCCCGGTCCCGAGCTGGACCTCGGCATCATCACGGGCGCGAACCAGGGCGGCAAGACCACGTTCCTGCGCAGCGTCGGGTGTGCCCAGCTGCTGCTCCAGGCCGGGGTGTTCGTCCCGGCCACCGGCTACACCGCGGGACTCGCGCCGGCGATCCACACCCACTTCCGGCGGGCCGAGGACGACGACTTGACCAGCGGCAAGCTGGAGGAGGAACTCGTGCGGATGAACGGGATCGTCGACCGCTGCCGTCCCGGGGACCTCGTGCTGATGAACGAGTCGTTCTCGTCCACCGACGAGGTCGAGGGCAGCTACATCGCCGGGGACATCATCGACGCCCTCGTCGGTCACGGGGTGCGGGTGCTCGCGGTCACCCACTTCTTCCGGCTCGCCCGACGCTACCGCGACCGGCCGGGCACGACCTTCCTGATGGCCGAACGCCGCGACGACGGCACCCGCAGCCACCGCGTCCTGCCCGGGACGCCGCTGGCGACGAGCCACGGCATGGATATCTACGACCAGGTGTTCGGCGACGACCACTGGACTCCGGCCCACCGGGGCCCATTCCGAGAGAGGATGAGCAAATGACCGACATCTACCTGTGCCGGCACGGCCGCACCAACATGAACGTTGCCGGGTTGCTCCGCGGGCGACTGGATCCGGATCTGGACCTGGTCGGGCTCACCGAGGCCCGGGAACTCGGCGAACTGCTCGGAGGCCTCGGCCTGACCCGGGTGATCGCCAGCCCGCTGGGACGGGCGGTGGGGACCGCGCGGCCGATCGCCGAGCGGGCCGGGCTGGAGGTGGAGACCGACGACCGCCTGCTGGACCGCGCCTACGGGGAGTTCGACGGCACCTCGTCGGAGGAGCTGGCCGAGAAGTACGGCTCGCTGGACGCGGCGCCGGGCGTCGAGCCCGCCGCCGAGGTCGTCGCGCGTGCCCGGGCCGTGCTCGAGGAACTCGCCGCCGACCCGAACGGCGGCCCGATCGTCGTGGTCAGCCACGATGCGGTGATCCGGCGTGTGCTGGACGAACTCACGCCGACCCCGACGCGCACCGAGCACGTCCAGCCCCGCACCGGCTGCTGGAGCCTGCTGCGGCACGACGACCGGGGCTGGGAGCTGCTGATGGCCGACAGCAAGGACGACCCGGTCGAGACCGCCCTGGCGACCCGCTCGGTGCACCACGAGCCGGTCTTCACCGCGGGACAGCTCGCGAACTAGCCCACGACCCCGCTCTCCGGCCGGTCGAGACCCCGGCTGGTCGAGCCGGTCGGGACCGGGCCCCACAAAACGACGACGCCTGCCGCGCGGGAACTCCCGCGCAGCAGGCGTCGTGGTTCTCAGCTGCTCAGGCCGTAGGGCAGTGCCGTGTCCTGCGCGGAGACCTGGATCAGCCGGTTGTACTTGGCTACCCGCTCGCCGCGCGCCGGGGCGCCGGTCTTGATCTGGCCGCAGCCGGTGGACACCACCAGGTCGGCGATGAACGTGTCCGGGGTCTCGCCGGAACGGTGGGAGACCATCTGGCCGTAGCCGGCGTCGTGGCAGATCTGCATGGCCTCGAGGGTCTCCGAGACGGTGCCGATCTGGTTCACCTTGATCAGGGCGGCGTTGGCGATGCCGTCCGCGATGGCCTGGGTGATGATGGCGGGGTTCGTGCAGAAGTTGTCGTCGCCGACCAGCTGGATGCGTCCGCCGAGCGCGGCGGTGAGCTTCTTCCAGCCCTCGGGGTCCTGCTCGCCCAGCCCGTCCTCGATGCTCCAGATCGGGAAGCGGTCGACCATCTCGCCGTACCGGGCGATCATGTCCTCGCTGGACAGCTTGACGCCGTTCACGACGTAGCCGCCGTCGGAGTAGAACTCGGAGGCCGCCGGGTCGAGCGCGATGCCGACCCCGGCCGCGCCGGTCGCGTAGCCGGCGTCGCCGATGGACGCCACGATCAGCTCCAGCACCTCCTCGGGGGCGGCCAGGTTGGGCGCGAAGCCGCCCTCGTCGCCGAGCCCGGTGGCGTGGCCGCCGGCGGCGAGCCGCTTCTTCAGCGCCTGGTACACCTCGGCGCCGGCGCGCACGGCCTCAGCCATGGACGGGGCACCGAGCGGGCAGATCATGAACTCCTGGAAGTCGAGCGGGTTCGCCGCGTGGGCGCCGCCGTTGAGCACGTTGAAGCAGGGGACGGGCATCCGCCGGGACTGCCCGGTGATGCCGGGCAGCGACTCGTACAGCGGCTTGCCGGCCGAGACGGCCAGCGCCCGCGCCAGCGCCATCGACGTGCCGATCAGGGCGTTCGCCCCGAGCCGCGCCTTGTTCGGCGTCCCGTCGAGGTCGCACATCGCCTTGTCGACCTCGGCGAGGCTGCTCCACGAGCGTCCGGACAGTGCGGCGTTGAGCTCGCCGTTCACGTTCCCGACGGCCTTGGTCACGCCGGCGCCGCCGAACCGGGAGGCGTCACCGTCCCTGAGCTCGACCGCCTCGCGGGTGCCGGTCGACGCGCCGGAGGGCACACCGGCCTCGGCCACCGTGCCATCGGCCAGGCTCACTGTCACGGTGAGGGTCGGGCGCCCGCGGGAGTCCAGCACCTCGATCGCCTGGACACCACTGATCTCGAAAGCCATTCCTGGCCCCTTTCGCATCCACCGGCTCCACCCTGGAGCTCGGGAGTGTGCGCGGACCGACCGGGGTCGGCTGCCGGAGGAGGGACGAAGAACGTCCCACCTCCGTGTCCAGCCGGGCTGTGCACGAGGTAGGGACTGTTGGTCGCCGGAGCGACAGTTTGTGCGGGCGAGCCCCACCGCCCGACTCGACTCTAGCCGACCGGGGAGAACCCGACGAACTCCGATATTCTGGGGGACAAGGCGATGGGGCTCGCCTCGAAACGCACTCCCGCTGACGGTCCCTGCGAACGAGGAACGCCATGCCCGCAACCGTCGCCGTCTCCCCTCACACAACACCGCCGGACGCGCTCGCCCGGCTCGGAGGGATCGCCGAGCGACACGGGCTCGACGACCTCGCCGGACGCTGCCGCACCGCTGCAGAACAGGCCGGCGAGGGGCTCGTCACCGTCGCCGTGCTCGGCCGGTTCAAGGCCGGCAAGACCACTCTGCTGAACCAGTTGCTCGGCTCGGACCTGCTGCCGGTGCAGGCGATCCCCGCGACCGCGGTGATCACCCGGCTGCGGTTCGGACCCCGGGTGGGGGTGGTGGTCGAACGGCGGGACGGATCGTCGCTGGCCATCGAGGCGGCGGACGTGGGCGAGTGGGCCACCGAGTCGGGGAACCCCGGCAACGTCCGAGGGGTCGAGCGGATCGAGGTGTCCTCGCCTGCGCTCGCCGACCTGGCCCGGCTCGTCCTCGTCGACACCCCCGGGACGGGCAGCACGTGGACGCACAACACCGCGACCAGCCTGGACTGGCTGCCGCACGTGGGGGCGGCGCTGGTCGCGATCAGCGCCACGCAGCCGCTCGCCGAGGAGGACGTCGAACTGATCCGGCTGGTGCAGCCGCACACGCCCCACGTGCTGGTCGCGCTGACCAGGGCAGACCTGCTCAGCGCCGGAGACCTGGCCGAGGTGACCGCCCACGTCCGGGCGCGGCTCGCCGGGGAGCTGGGGGTGGTGCCGCCGGTGTACCCCGTGTCGATCGCGGCCCGGCACCGTCCGCAGCGAGAGCGGCTGCGGGAGGCCCTCCGCGACCTCGACCGCTCCCACGAGGACGCGGTGGCCGCGCTGGCCGGGCACCGCACGACCCGGCTGGTGGCGGAGACCCGTGCCTACCTCGAGCTGGCGAGGGCGGCCGCGTCCGGTCAGGCGCAGGCGGTCGCGGACCTGCAGCGCGCGCTGGCCGCGGAGACCGACCGGCTGCCGGGGCTGCGCCTCCAGGCGCTCGCCACGCTGCGTCCCGTCGAGGCCGCGGTGCTGGCGCGGACGCAGGCACTCCTGCGGCGGATGCTGCCGGTGGTGACGCACGGGCTGGCGCAGGACCTGGCCGCCGAGCTGCCGTCGTGGCGGGGCAGCCTGGCGGCGGAGTCGGCCCGGTTCCGGGACTGGCTGCGCCGCGGTCTCGGGGCGGCGGCCACCCCGTTCGCGGTGGAGTCGGCGGACGACCTCGGCGGGTTGCTCGCCGAGGGCCTGGAACCGGTCGAGCGGATGGGCGAGGCGTTCCTGCAGCGGCTCGGCGAACTCGTGCGGGCGGCGCTCGGGGTCGAGGTGGAACTGCCGGTTCCGGCGCCGCAGCCCCGGCCGGTCGAGGCGGTGGACGTGGCGGTCGATCGCGTGTTCGAGAGCCACCTGGAGCTGTTGTCGTGGGCCGTGCCGATGGCGCTGGTGCGTCCGGCGGTGCACCGGCACTTCGTCGCGAAGCTGCCCTGGCAGGTGGAGAAGAACCTGACCCGCACGGCGTTCCGCACCGCGTCCGCGGCCCGCACGAGCCTGCGGCGCAGCGTCGACGACTACGTGGCCGGACTCGGCGAGATCCTGGCGAGCTGCCGCAACCTCGCCGACGTCCAGCCGTCCGACCTGCCCGCGATCACGGCCGACCTGGACGCCCTCGACAGCATCGGTCGGCCCGGGCCCCTTATCGGTCCCTGAGGAGGTCTGGCCGTCCCCTCATCCGGTCCCTGAGGAGGGTTGGCCGTCTCCTCATCCGGTTCCTGAGGAGGTCTGGCCGTCCCCACATTCGGTTCCTGAGGAGGTCTCCGAGGGACGAGGAGACCGTCACGAAGGGCCGCCGTCACGACTTCGGGCGAACCACCCGCACCGCGATCACGCTGAGCAGCATCCAGGTGGCGGCGTAGGCGAACGCCACCTGCGGGGAGAACAGCGTCCACAGGACCCCGGCGACGACGGTCGCGCCGAGGTCGCCCACCGACTGGGTGAGGCCGAGTACTCCGAACGCGTGGCTGCGCACCTCGCCGGAGACGCCGAGCGCGACCAGCGACGACTCGGCGGTCTCGGCCAGGCCGATGCCGAGCCCGGCGAGCGCGAAGCCCGCAAGGACGCCGGTCAGGCCGGCGCCGATCGCGAACAGGGCGTAGGCGCCGACGTAGGTCGCTGCGCCGAGGGCGAAGGTGAAACGGGGGCTGCGCCGGTCGGTGAACTGGCCCGCGACGAGGGAGGACGCCGCAGCGACCGTGTTGTGGCCGGCGTAGGCGAGGATCGCGACGCTGGCGGCGGCGGACGCGTCCCACCCGGAGGCGGCCAGCACGTCGGTGGCGCGCAGGATCAGCAGTGTGGTGGCGAGGTTGCCGAGTTCGAAGGCCGCGACCGGGGCAAGCAGGCGGGGGAGCCCTTCGCGGCGCAGGGCGCGCAGGTTGAGCGTGGCCTTGGCCCGGGCCTCGCTGCTGGAGAAGGTGGTGTGCGTCTCCCGTACCGCGAGGGTGATAGCGACGGCGGCGAGCACGCCGGGAACGATCGCGAACAGAATCGTCCACCGGAC
>JAXGTK010000087.1:0-11312 GCA_040774965.1 Propionicimonas sp.
AGCACCACGTCGCGCTGCGGAACCGGGAGCCGGCCCAGGAGTTCGCCGAGCGCGGCCCGCTGGATCAGCGCCTGGTCCGGCTCCGCGGACGGCGTCCGCTGCAGGCCGGTGAGCACCTCGTCGTCGGCCACCACGGCCACCGCACGGCGCCGGCTCCCCCGCCAGTACTCGACCAGGCGGTGGTGGGCGATGGTGAACACCCAGGAGCGGAAGTCGGCCTCGTCGCCGGCGAACTGGTGGAGGTTGCGCACGACGTTGACGAAGCAGTCGGCGAGCACGTCCTCCGGGTCGCGTACCCCGCGCCCGGTGAGGTAGCCGAGGACGGCCGGGGACAGGTCCCGGTAGAGCTCCGTCCACGCCCATTCCTCGCCGCGTCCGGCCGCGGCGAGCACTCCGGGAAACCGTGTTCCGATCCCCATGGCTACCCCGTACCGCCCATCGACCGCCTAACCCTCACCGGCATCCCCCGCACCGGAGTCCTCGTGCTCCGCCTCGCCACCGCCGTCGTGGGTCTCCCCGCCGTCGTCCGCGGACCCGTCGTCGCCGGCGTCGTCGCGCGTCGCGGCCGGTCTCGGGGTCGTCCGCTTCCCGTCCCGGCTCCCGGAGCCCTCGTCCGCCTGCGTGCCGTCGTCGCCGGAGTCCTTCGCCGTGGCCCTGCTGCTCTGGTCGTCCTTCGCGGAGTGCGACGGACCGGGCTCCGGCGTCTGGCTCGAGCTGAAGACGGGCGTCAGGCTCGGCACCGGCACGGACGGGGACGCCGGGATCGTCGCCGGGCCGGGCGCCCACGGGCCCAGGCCCAGCGCGCTGCCGGCGCCCACGCCGACCGACACCACGACGAGCACCCCCGCCGCCACGCCGGCGAACGTGCGTCCCACCGGCGCCTCGACCAGCCCGGCCGGCGCGAGCCGCCGCCACCGCCGGGCACGTGCCTGGACGCGACGCGACTCCGCGAACACCTCCGCGAGGTGCTCACGCTCCAGCGACCCGGTCGGGATCGCCCCGAACGCCTCGGCCAGCTCCGCGAGCACGGGCTCGCTCACCGACACGTCGGTGGGCACGCCGGCTCCAGGACCTGACCGGTCATCATGCCTGGTTGTCATCAGACCGCCTCCCCGCAGGGGCTATCGATCCGGAGGGCCGGGAAGTTACGCAGGGCTCGAAGATACCCCGGCGTCCGTGGGTTCGCCGCCGAAGAACGTCCCGAACGGCACGTCCGCGATCGCGTCCCGCGTCACCACGTCGTACAGGAACCGCACCAGCGGGAAGTCGGCGGGCCGGACGACCTCACGCTCGGTGAGCCGCGCCAGCGCCTCCCCGATCACGCCGATCGCGGCGACGCCCTCGAGCGTGATGCCCCTCATGTGCACGTCGCGCACCTCCGAGAACGGGACGCCGGAACCGACGAACCCGCCGGCCTTCACGTTGCGTCCGCCCATCGACGTGACGAACATGTCGCCGACCCCGCCCAGGCCGACCGTGGCGGCCTCCTCGCCGCCGAGCAGCCGGATGAACTGCCGGATCTCGCGGGAACCCTCGGCGAACAGCGCCGCCGAGTAGTTGAACATCACGTACGGGGCGTCGAGCTCGCCCTTCGCGGCGAGGATGCCGTGGGCGAAGCCCTGCGCGAACGCGAACACGTTCTTGGTGGCCGCGCCGACCTCGTGGCCGACGAAGTCGGTCGAGGTCCACACGTGGTAGTAGCCGGTGCGGTACAGCCCGGCCAGCTCGTCCAGGGTCGCCTGGTCCTCGCCGGTGAACACCACGCAGCTGGGACGCCGCACCGCGAGTTCCCCGGCGATGCACGGCCCGACGATCGCCGACCAGGTCACCTGCTCGCCGATCGGCCCGACGGCGCGCTTCAACACGTGCGGCAGGATGCTCAGGGTGCCGTCGGCGTCCGCGTGCAGGCCCTTCGTCACGACCAGCACCTTCTGGCCTGGTTCCAGCAGCGTCGCGAGCTGCTCGCCGGCCCACTCGATGCCGAAGGAGTTCACGCCGAGCATCACCACGTCCGCACCGGCGACGGCCTGCGCCGCCTCGGCGAAGCGGAACGCCTGCACACCCTCGTCGAGCGCGAGGCCGAGCACGGGGTGCACCCGGGTGGCCCGGACCTGGTCGACGATGTGGTCGTCGAGGTGGGTGCCGATCAGGCGGACCTCGTGCCCGTTGTCCCGGGCCGGGACGGTGAGGGCGGAGGCCATCACGCCGGCGCCGAGCACCGCGATCGTGGTCATCAGGACTTCCTTTCATCGGTCGGCGCCCGACGCGGCCCCACGGGTCGAGGACGCGGCCGTCCGCGGCGGCGGGGCGTCGGTGCGGGCTGAGGCACCGGCGCCGCAGCCCGAGCATAACCGCGGCCCGCCGGGAGGCTTCCCGGCGGGCCGCAGACGAACCGCTCAGAGCAGCGCGGTGATCACGCCCTGCGCGAAGTAGAGCACGAAGGCTGCCGCGACGCCCCACATCAGCGGGTGCACCTCGGCGGACTTGCCCCGGATCACCTTGATCAGCACGAAGGTGATGAAGCCGGCACCGATCCCGTTGGTGATCGAGTAGGTGAACGGCATCAGCGCGATGGTCAGGAAGGCGGGAATGCCCTGTTCGGGGTCGTCCCACTCGATCTCCATCACCTGGGCCATCATCAGGAAACCGACGAAGAACAACGCCGGCGCGGCGGCCTCGGACGGCACCATGTCGACCAGCGGTGCCAGGAAGAGGCTGAGCAGGAAGGCCAGGCCGGTGACGATCGAGGCGATACCGGTCCGGGCGCCCTCACCGACACCGGAGGCCGACTCGATGTAGGAGGTGTTCGACGACACCGAGCCCAGGCCGCCGGCGATCGCCGCCAGCGAGTCGACCAGCAGGATCTCCTGGGTGTGCGGCGGGTTGTGGTCCTCCCCGAGCATGTTCCCCTCGGCGCCGACCGCGACGATCGTGCCCATGGTGTCGAAGAAGTCGGTCAGCAGCAGCGAGAACACCAGCAGCAGCAGGCCCACCACCGCCGCCGGCCCGGACGCCCCGGTGAAGGCGCCGAACAGGTCGACCCGTCCGAGCAGCCCGAGGTCCGGGGCGGTGAACTGGCTGAGCGTGGGCACGTTCAGCATCCAGCCGGTCAGGTTGTCGTCGGTCTTGCCGCCGACGTGCAGGACCGCCTCGACGATCACCGCGAGCACGGTGCCCGTGATGATCGCGATCAGCATCGCGCCCTTGACCTTGCGGACGAACAGGGTGATCAGCAGCAGCAGCACGACCACGAAGATCGCGATCGGCCAACCCTTCAGCGAACCGCCGATGCCCAGTTCGACCGGGGTACCGCTGGCCTGTCGGACGACGCCGGCGTCGACGAGCCCGATGAACGCGATGAACAGGCCGATCCCGACCGAGATGGCCGCCCGCAGGTAGCGCGGCACGGCGTTGAACACGGCCTTGCGGAACCCTGTGAGCACCAGGATGGTGATCAGCACGCCCTCCCAGACGATCAGGCCCATCGCCTGCGGCCAGGTCATCGTCGGCGCGATCGTGTAGGCCAGCAACGCGTTCAGGCCCAGCCCGGTGGCCAGCGCCAACGGGAACCGCGCATAGGCGCCCATGATGATCGTCATCACACCGCCGATCAGCGCCGTCGCCGCGGCCACCATCGCGATGGAGGTGCCGACGTTGGCCGGATCCGAGATCGGCATGCCCGTGATCAGGTTGCCGTCCTTGTCGGGCACCGTCCCGATGATCAGGGGGTTGAGGACGATGATGTAGGCCATGGTGAAGAAGGTCACCAGGCCGCCGCGGACCTCCCGTCCGAACGTCGAGCCACGCTTGGTGAGCTCGAACCAGTCGTCGAGGGCCTTGTTGGTCTTGTTGGCAGGATCTGCCGAAGTCGTGCCAGGGTTCGCCATGGCCCGAATGGTAGGGCCGTCGACCCGGGCCCTATCGTTGTGTCCGTGAGCCAGAACAACCCCTCCCACCGGCCTTTGCTGGTACAGGCTCCGGTGCGCGCCCTCGACCCGGACGGGGTGACCGTCGTCACCGCCGGGACGATCGGCTTCGCCATCGGTACCGGGTTGTGCTGGTGGGTCTACCCCCAGCTCGCCGCGGCCGGGAAGGGCTGGTACCTCGGCGTCGCGATCACCGGCACCGTGATCGGCCTGATCGGGCTCGCGTTCAGCCTGCTCCGGGCCCGGCGGCGCAAGCGGAGCGACCTGGCGGTGCTGGACGGGCCGCTCCACGGCCGCTCCGACGTGCCGCCGCGGCGCGCCCTGGAGTCACCGTCGGAGGACGCGACGCCGTCCGCCTGAGCGCGCGCCCGGACGGGGCTCAGTCGAACAGGCCCTCGTCCAGGGTGACCGTGTCCCAGACCGGGGCGCCCAGGTCGACGCCCTTGTTCGGCGCGACCACGTCGGAGTGCCCGCCGCAGCCGTGGTCGCGGCTGACCACCGCGCCGTCGCTCGGCGCGAGCTCGTTGGTGCAGACGCCGAACACCCGGCCGAGCGTCCCCTGCAGCGAGACGAAGAAGCCGCACGTCTCGCACAGCCCCGGGGCCTGCTGGGTCATCGGGTTGTCCGGTCCGCCGGGACCGTCCAGCCAGCGCTCGACCGCGGCGTCCCTGCCGTCGGCGGAGAGCACCCGCTCCCGGCCCAGGCCCAGCTCGGCCACGACCGCGCGGGTCTGGAGGGCCTCCGCCGGATCGGCGTCCGTGGCGGACTCGCCGCCGGTGTAGCCGGGCTCGAGCCGGTAGTCGTCCGGCGCGGACGGCGCCATCACGCCGGGCGTGAGGTCCTTGGGCCCGATCCGCTCGGCCCACGGCACCCAGGCCGGCGCGAGCAGCGCACCGTCGCCGGGCACCAGCGTGACCTCACAGACCGTGACCACGCGGGCCCGGGACGCCCGGGCCACCGTCACCGACCACTGCCAGCCGGGATAACCGGGATGGGTGCACTCGAACAGGTGGGTCGCGACCCGCACGTCCTCGGCGACGACGGCGCGGTGCTCACCGACCTCGATCACGCCCGCACGACGGACGGCGGCCGCACGGGCCAGGTCGACCGCCTCCGCGCAGGCCTGGTCGAGTTCCAGAGTGGCGGCCACGCTCACAGCTCCAGTTCGTCGGCGACGGCCCGCAGCACCGCCGCGGTCTTCGAGGCGAGCTTGGAGTCGGGATGCCGGCCACGCCGGTAGCCGTTGCCGACCCCGTCGAGCATCTTGATCAGGTCCTCGACGATGATCGCCATCTGCTCCGGAGACTTCCGGGACGCCTTGGACAACGACGGCGGGGCCTCCAGCAGCCGCACGGACAGCGCCTGCTCGCCCTTCTTCCCGTCGATCACGCCGAACTCGACCTTCTGGCCGCGCTTGAGGCTGGTCACTCCGTCCGGCAGCGCGGAGGCGCGCACGTAGACGTCGTCCCCGCCCTCGTCCTTGGACAGGAAGCCGAAGCCCTTCTCGGCGTCGTAGTAGCGCACCTTGCCCACCGGCATGATTTCCTCAACTCCTGGTCTCGTCCGGTCCCGCTCCCCTGACCGGCCCCACAAGCGTATCCGGTGAATCCGGCCGCGGGCACGTCGCCGGCGCTTCCCGCACCCCGGCCACCCGGCCCGGCCCGGTTACGATGGGCGCATGGCCACCTGGCAGGACGGACCCGAGTACGCGCCGCAGGAGCGTCCGGCGGCGTTCGTCGTGCCGCCGGCGCCTCCCCTGGCCGTCGCGGAGCCGGCCGCCGTACCACCCGGACCGAGCGTCCCGGACGGCGAGCCGTCGTTCGAGGGCCCGTCCGACCCACAGCCCGAACTCACCGCGCTCGTGCCGTCCGGAGCCCCGGGACGCAACCCGAACCTGCCGTTCGAGGTGGTCGCCGCGGCCGTCACCAGCGGGACCTGGTCGTCCGGTTCCGCCCCGGAGTCCCCGGCCGGGCGATCGCCGACCGAGCCGTTCACCCAGCCCGGACCGCCGCTGACCGGCTACCTGCCGGTGCAGGCGGCCGTCCAGCCGACCGCGCAGGTGAACCCCGCGCCCTTTCCGGCGCCGAACACGCCCGGGTGGTTCGCGCCACCGCCGGAGTCCCGCATCCCGGCCGCGCCCCCGCCGGTCAGCGTCGGCCAGATCTGGCGGGCCGCGACCCCGGGCGTGCTGATCCCGCTCCTGATCGGCATGGTCTTCAACTGGATGTCGATCCTGATGCTGGCCATCTCGTTCGCCCTCTCGGCCCGGATCGCCTACCGGAAGGAGTCCATCCGGCGCGCCTACGGGGTTGCGCTCACCGTCGTGGGCGCGATCGGTGTCCTCTCGGTGCTGTCCAACGGGCTCGACGCCGACCTGCTGTTCTCCGCGCTCTCCGTCGGCGCCCAGGTCGTCTGCGTCATCCTGCCGCTCGTCGTCGGACTGATCGTCGGGGCCGCGCTGAGGGCCGGCGAGCGACCGGACCGGTTCTGATGACGACCACCCCGGACCGGCCCGACGGCATCGGCACGCCCGCCACGGGCCAGCCCGGCTTCGCACCGCCCACTCCCCCGCCGACAGCGGCCGGCCCGGTGTGGGCCGCTCCCGACCCGGGCGCGCGGGTGGCGTCACCGCCGCCGACCGGACGGGCCCCCACCGGACGGCCCCCGCAGCGCAGGCAGCCCGGACGTCGCGTGCTGGTGGCGTCCGTCCTGGCCGGCGGCCTGCTCCTGATCGGGCTGCTCAGCGCACAGCCGCTGCTGCCGTCCAGCACCGCCACACCCGCTGCGACCGCGTCCGCGGCGGCACCCGTGGTGGTCACCGTGAGCCCGAGCGCCGTCCCCTCCGAGGCGAGCACCCTGTCCACCGGCGGCGGGATCGGCCGGGCCACGGCGTTCTCCGGCGCGAACGGCGAGGGCACGCTGACCGTGACCGGGGTCACCTGGACCGACAGCGGAGAGGCCGCGCCGGTCGACGGGGAGCGGTACCTCGTGGTCGACCTCACCGTCTCCTGCCGCAGCGGGGTCGTGCCGGTCGACCCGATCCTGTTCACGGCCATCACGGACGCCACCACCTCACTGCCCGGGTTCGGGCCCGCGCTGGCCAGGCCGCTCGGCGGGCGGTTGCTCGCGGCCGGCGACGACGTGAGCGGCCAGCTCGGGTTCGCGCTCCCGGCGGGCCCGGTCGACCTCGCGCTGCTGGACGAGGACCTGCACGTGCTCGCGACCGTCCCGATCCCGGGGCCATGACCGAACCGTTCCGCACCCGCCGGTTCCACCCGGTCCCTCCCGAACTGCGGCCGCGGCGCCACCGGCAGGCCGCCCGCGTCGTGATCACCGACTCCGAGCGCGTGCTGCTGCTGGCGGACACCGATCCCGGGCTGCCCGGATCGCGCTGGTGGGTCACTCCGGGCGGCGGGATCGACGCGGGCGAGTCACCGCTGGAGGCCGCCGTCCGCGAGGTGGCCGAGGAGACCGGGCTGGTGGCCGCGCCCGGTGCGCTGCGGGGACCCGTGGCCGTCCGCACCGTGGTGCACGGCTACTCCGACCAGGTGCTCAGCCAGGTGGAGAGCTTCTTCCTGCTGGTCGTCGCGGAGCCCTTCGAGGTGGCGCCCGGCGGGCTCACCGCCGACGAGCAGATCACGCTGGACGGCTGGGACTGGCTGCCGCTGGCCGCGCTCGCCGGGTTGGCCGAACCGGTCTGGCCCGCGAACCTGCCCGAACTCGTGGGGCTGGGCACGCGTCCCGAGGCCTGGCCCGTGGACCTCGGCCTGATCGAGGAGTCCACGCTGCCGGTAGGCTGAACCGGTGCACGACGCGTCCCGGTTCCGTCCCGCAAGCGAGGGCCAGGGCGACCAGCGGCTCCTCGAACGCTTCATCTGGCTCTCGATCGCCACGGCCGTCGCCACGGTCGGGATCAAGGCGTACGCCGCCTGGCTGACCAACTCGGTGGGCCTGTGGTCGGACGCGATGGAGTCCACCGTCAACCTCGTCGCCGCGCTGGTGGCGCTGTGGGCGCTGAAGCTGGCCGCCAAACCGGCCGACCACAACCACGACTTCGGCCACGGCAAGGCCGAGTACATGTCGGCGGCCGTGGAGGGCAGCCTGATCTTCGTCGCCGCGGCGCTGATCATCTACAGCGCGATCCAGCGACTGTTCACCCCGGCACCCCTGGAGCAGCTGGGGGTCGGCCTCGCACTGTCCATGCTGGCCACCCTGCTCAACCTCGGCACGGGCGCGCTGCTCGTGCGGGCCGGCCGCCGGCACCGCTCGATCACGCTCGAGGCGGACGGCAGGCACCTGCTCACCGACGTGTGGACGTCCGTCGGCGTGCTCGCCGCGATCGGCCTGGTCGCCCTGACCGGCTGGCTGGTGCTGGACCCGGTCATCGCGCTCGTCGTGGGCGCCAACATCCTGTTCACCGGCTACAAGCTGGTCCGCCGCTCGGTGGTGGGCCTGCTGGACGCCGCGCTGCCCGAGGACGAGATCGCGATCGTGTCGGCCGTCCTCGCCGACGTCTGCGACAACCCCAGGGTGGAGATCACCGAGCTGCGCACCCGGGAGTCGGGACGGCAGCGGTTCGTCTACGCGACCCTCTCGGTGCCCGGCGAGTGGACCGTGAAGCGCAGCCACGACGTGGCCGACCGGGTCGAGCGTGCCATCGAGGACGCCCTGCCCGGCACGACCACCTTCGTCCACATCGAGCCCGGCCCGGACGCGTAGGTCCTCAGGCGGTGGCGGCCGGGCGGTGACGTACCTCGGCGTCGATCAGGGTGCGCCACGACCGGACGAGGGCCTCGTCCACGTAGGCCTTGTAGGAACCCCCGGGACGCGCGGGCTTGCCGATGTGGAAGGCGCGGACGCCGGCCCGCGCGAGCCAGGGCACGTGGTCGGGGTGCAGCCCGCCACCGGCCATCATCACGCTCGCGGCCCACGGGTCGGCCTTCGCCCGCGCCAGCAGGTCGCCCAGGCCGTGCTCGACGTCGCGGGCCGAGCCGGCCGTCAGCACCTGGTCGAGCCGCGGCAGCGTGGCCAGCGTGACCCACGCCCGGTCGGCCTCGAGGCAGGCGTCGACGGCGCGGTGGAAGGTCCAGGGCCAGGTGCCGTCGCCCACCAGTTCGGCGCAGACCGCGGCGTCCACGTCACCGAGACCGTTCAGGAAGCCGAGCACCATGCCGTCGGCCCCGGCGTCGGCGTAGCCGGCCATCAGCCCGCGGAGCCGGATGGCCTCGCCGCCGTCCGTGCCGAAGCCCTCGCGCAGCCGCACCATCACCCGCACCTGGATGCTGGTCGCGCGGCGCACCTGGGCCACCAGTTGGGGGGTGGGCGACATGCCGCCGTCCTCGAGGGAGCCGCACACCTCGACGCGGTCGGCACCACCCGCTTCGGCGCGTTCGGCGTCGGCGGGATGCAGGGCGATCACCTCGAGCAGGCCGCTCATGGGTTCCATGATGGAACCTGCGCTCCCCGCACCGGCGCAGACACGCGGTCAGGCTGCGACGGTGCCGCCCTCGGGCCCGGGTTCGGCACGGACCTCGGATGCGGGTTGGCCACCGGGGGAGTAGGCCGGCGAGTCCACGGCGCCCCGCGGCAGCCGGACGCCGGCCAGCACGGTCAGTACCGCGGTGACCGCCACCGCCACGAACACCCAGGTGGACGCGGCGACGATGGTCGCGTAGTCCTGTTCACCGCGGCCGGCGGCGATCACGTTGTCGGCGATCGCCCCGAAGACGGCCACTCCGACCGCGCTGCCGGCGGAGCGGGCGAACACGTTCACGCCGGTGACGACGCCGCGCTCGTTCCAGTCCACCGACGCCTGGGCGGCGATCAGTGACGGAGCCGCCGTCCAGCCGAGCCCGAAGCCGATCACGAACGACACCGCGCTGACGGTCCACGGGCTCGGCCAGGGCCCGGACGCCGCGAGCCCGGTGGCCCCGGCCAGGGCGATCAGGCTGCCGGCGACCACGGTCGTCCGGTAGCCGTGGCGCAGGTACATCCGTCCCGCGACGGACGCGGAGAGCGGCCAGCCGAGGGTGAGCGCGGCGACGGCGACGCCGGAGACGAGCGGGACGACACCGAGCGCGTTCTCCAGGTAGGTGGGCACGAAGCTGGTGATGCCGATCATCAGGGCACCCACGCCGAGCGAGACCAGTGTGGTGGTGCGGATCAGCGGCCGGGCGAGGATCGACAGGTCGAGCACCGGCTCGGACGCGCGCCGCTCGGCGAGCGGGAAGACCGCCAGCGCGGCGATGCCGACGCCGAAGCTGAGCAGGCTCTGCCAGGAGTCCCACGCCCACGAGTTGCCGCCCTCGAGCAGGGCGAGGATGACCGCGGACAGGCCGACGGTGAGCAGCGCGGCCCCGGCGTAGTCGATCCGGTGCCGGCGGCGTTCGAGCGACTCGTGGTAGGAGCGGACCAGGGCCACGCCCGCGACCAGGCACAGCGGGATGTTCACTCCGAAGATCCAGCGCCAGGACAGGAATTGGGAGAACACGCCGCCGAGCGCCGGGCCGACGACGGACGCGACCGCCCACACGCTGGCGATGTAGCCCTGGACGAGCGCACGCTCGGCGACGGTGTAGATGTCGCCGACGATCGTCATCGCCATCGGTGCGATCGCGCCGGCGCCCAGGCCCTGCACGATCCGGAAGACGATCAGGGAGGTCATGTTCCAGGCGCTGCTCGCCAGGACCGAGCCGAGCAGGAACAGGCCGACGCCGACCAGGATCACGGGCTTGCGTCCGATGGTGTCGGCGAGCTTGGAGTAGATCGGGACGGAGACGGCCTGCGCGAGCAGGTAGACCGAGAACAGCCACGGGAACTGGTCGAACGCGCCGAGTTCCTTCACGACCGATGGCACCGCGGTGGCCAGGATCGTCGCATCGATCGCGATCAGCCCGGTGGCGAGCATCAGCGCCATCAACACCGCGCCCCGTTCGGAACGGAATCCGACGGTCGTTGCCCGCTCGCTACTCACTCACGCCTCAAGCAGTGGCGGCGTCCCGGTTATTCCCGCCCAATTGCCGAGAGCCACCCACTCTGTTCGAGAACCAGCCTCTGGGGCTGGCGCTCGATCACAGCGGGTGGCTCTCGGCGCCCGGAAAGGGTCAAGCGGTGGTCAGAAGTCCATGCCGCCCATGCCGTCGGCGCCGGCGGGCATGGCCGGGGCCTTCTCCGGCTTGTCCGCGATGACGGCCTCGGTGGTGAGGAACAGCGCGGCGATCGACGCGGCGTTCTGCAGCGCCGACCGGGTCACCTTGGCCGGGTCGATGATGCCGGACTCCACCATGTCCACGTACTCGCCGGTGGCCGCGTTGAGGCCCTGGCCCGGCTCGAGGTGGGACACCTTCTCCGCCACGACGCCGCCCTCGAGGCCGGCGTTCACGGCGA
>JAXGTK010000088.1:0-11251 GCA_040774965.1 Propionicimonas sp.
GAGTTGTTCATCGCCCGCCGCTGGTCGAGCCTGGCCAACTGCCAGAAGCCGAGGTTCACGAACGCGATCGCCAGCGCGACCACGAACACGGCCAGCACGAGCCAGCGCAGCCACAGGCGCCGTCCGGTGGGGCGGGCCCCCATCGGCGCGGAGAGCAGTTTCATTCGTCCTCCACCGTGCCCTTCACGGTCTCCGCGCCGGGAAGGGCGGGCCGGTCGGTGTCGGCGTGGTCGGGTTCCGGCTGGCTGCGCTGGTCGATCGCGTTGGCCAGCATGACCGCGAACGCGGGCAGGACGGCGGCGGCCACCAGCAGGAGCAGGTTCCAGGGCAGCGGGGTCATGGTGGCGGCGAGGAAGCAGGCGACCCGGACGGCCATCGTCCACAGGTAGCGCACCCGGCGGGCGTCGGTGTCCAGCGTGCGGCCGAACCGGGCGCTGGTGATCAGCGCCGGTCTGTGCAGCTTCGCCGGACTCACCCCACAAGACTAGGGCGAAGACTTCCCGGACGCCTTCCGATAAGTTGTGCGCCGTGACTGAAACCTCAACGAATGCAGTGGCCCGCAGCGTGGTCGTGACCGGTGGTAACCGGGGGATCGGAGCGGCGATCGTCGAACGCTTCCTGGCCGCGGGCCACAGGGTGGCCAGCTTCGACATGGGCGGCGAGCCGCCCGAGGGGGCCCTCGGCGTGACCTGCAACGTGACGGACGCCGACCAGGTGGAGGCCGCCTTCAGGACCGCGGAGGAGGCGAACGGCCCGGTCGAGATCCTGGTCGCCAACGCCGGCATCACGAAGGACACGCTGATCCTGCGGATGACGGACGCCGACTGGGACGCGGTGATCAACGTGAACCTCACCGGAGCCTTCCGGGTGGCCAAGCGCGCCGTGAAGAGCATGATCCGCGGCAAGTGGGGCCGGATCGTCTTCACCGGTTCGGTGGTCGGCCTGTACGGCTCGGCGGGCCAGGTGAACTACTCCGCGTCCAAGTCCGCGATGGTGGGCATGGCCCGTTCGCTCACCCGGGAGGTGGGCAGCCGCGGTGTGACCGCCAACGTGGTCGCGCCCGGCTTCATCGAGACCGACATGACCGCCGTCCTGCCCGACGACGTGATCGCGAAGTACCTCGCGTCCATCCCCGCGGCGCGGCTCGGCCAGCCCGCGGAGGTGGCGTCCGCGGTGGCGTTCCTGGCCTCGGAGGAGGCCGGCTTCATCTCCGGCGCGGTGATCCCGGTCGACGGCGGCCTCGGCATGGGCCACTGAGGAGGGCGTGAGCATGGGAATCCTGGAGGGCAAGAACATCCTCGTCGCCGGGGTGACGATGAACACCTCGATCGCGTACCGCGTGGTGGAGATCGCGCAGGCCGAGGGCGCCAACGTCGTCGTGTCGAACTTCGGCCGGGCGATGAGCCTGACCGGGCGGGTGCTGAAGCGCCTCGACCCGACCCCGCCGCTGCTGGAACTGGACGTGAGCGACGAGGAGCACCTCGCGACGCTCGCCGACCGCCTCGGCGAGCACTTCGACCACCTCGACGGCGTCGTGCACTCGATCGCGTTCGCGAACCCGGAGACCGCCCTCGGCGGGAAGTTCCTCTCCACCCCGTTCAGCGACGTCGGCTTCTCGATGCACGTCTCGGCGTACTCGCTGGTCAGCCTGGCGATGGCCTGCAAGCCGCTGTTCGCGGAGAAGGCCTCGATCGTCGGCATGACGTTCGATGCGACGGTGTCCTGGCCCACCTACGACTGGATGGGTGTCTCGAAGGCCGCCCTGGAGAGCACCTCGCGCTACCTTGCCCGCTACCTCGGGCCGGACGGCGTCCGCTGCAACCTGGTGGCCGCGGGTCCTCTGGAGACGATCGCGAAGAAGGCCATCCCCGGCTCGGAGGAGTTCAACGCGATCTGGGGCACCCGGGCACCGCTCGGCTGGGATCCGCGCGACCTCGATCCGACCGCGAGGGCCGTGGTGGCCCTGCTCAGCGACTGGTTCCCGGCCACGACCGGCGAGATGATCCACGTGGACGGCGGCCTGCACTCGACCGGCGCCTGAGAACGGCGGACACCCGCGCGTACACAGCGGTTCGGGGGCGCGGAATCGGTAAGTTGGCCGTATGAGTGTCGTCGACCTGCGGGGTGTCTCGATCGTCCGGTCCGGGGCGACCCTGCTCAACGACGTCAGCTGGACGGTGGAGGAGGGCGAGCGCTGGGTCGTGATCGGCCCGAACGGCGCCGGCAAGACCACGATGCTGCAGGTGCTGAGCGCCCAGTGGCACCCGTCCAGGGGTCGGGCCGACATCCTCGGCGAGACCCTCGGGGCGGTGGACGTGTTCGAGTTGCGTCCCCGGATCGGGGTCACCTCGGCGGCGCTGGCGGACCGGATCCCGCGCTCCGAGCGCGTCTCCGACGTGGTCGTCTCGGCCGCCTACGCGGTGATGGGACGCTGGCGCGAGGCCTACGACGAACTCGACCATGACCGGGCCCGGGTGCTGATGCAGCAACTGCAGGTCGACCACCTCGCCGACCGGACGTTCGGCACCCTCAGCGAGGGCGAGCGCAAGCGGGTCCAGATCGCCCGCGCGCTGATGACCGACCCCGAACTGCTGCTGCTGGACGAGCCGGCGGCCGGGCTCGACCTGACCGGGCGCGAGGCGCTGGTCGGCACGCTGTCGGAGATCTGTTCCGACCCGTTCGCCCCGGCCACGGTGCTGGTCACCCACCACGTGGAGGAGATCCCGGTGGGGATCACCCACGCCCTGCTGCTCAAGCACGGCCGGATCGTCGCGGCCGGCCCGGTCGGCGAGGTCCTTACCAGCCCGCGGCTGAGCGCCACCTTCGACATCCTGCTCGACATCAGCCACACCGACGGACGCTGGTCCGCCCGCGCGGCCGCACGGGCGCCGCTCCGCCCGCCTCCCGCCCGCCTCGCGTGATCTCGGCACGGATCCCGGGGAAAACCGGGATCGCTTCGGCGTACTTGGCATGATTGGGGGCAGGAAGGTGATGCGCGATGGAGTGGCTGACTGAACACCTCTGGGTGCTCTGGGTCTCACTGGCCGCCCTGCTGGGTGTCGCCGAACTGATGACCCTGGACTTCACCCTGCTGATGCTGGCCTCGGGTGCCCTCGCCGGCGGCCTGGTCGCGCTCGCGTTCCCCGGCGTCCTGTGGGTGCAGATCGCGGCGGCCGTGGTGGTCGCGGTGGCGATGCTCGCCCTCGCCCGTCCGACCCTGCTGAAGAAGGTGCGTGCGCTGCCGGGCTACCGCTCGAGCGTCGACAAGATGGTCGGCAGCCCCGGCGTGGCGCTGACCGAGATCACGGCGGGCACCGGCGAGGTGAAGGTCGCCGGCGAGGTGTGGACCGCCCACAGCGTCGAGGGCACGATCCCGGCCGGCACCGAGATCGAGGTGTACCGGATCGACGGCGCGATCGCGATCGTCTACCCGCGCAACCTCGCCCTGCCCTGAGAACCACCCCGGAAGGAATGACATGGAGTACTTCTTCGCGATCCTCTGGATCCTGATCGCCATGGTCGTCGTGGCCGTCCTGCTGCGCGCAGTGCGGGTCATCCGCCAGCAGCAGGTGGGGGTGGTCGAGCGGCTCGGCAAGTTCCGCCGGACGCTGGAGCCGGGCCCGCACCTGCTCGTGCCGGTGATCGACGCCGTGCGCTACACGATGGACATGCGCGAGGCCGTGGTGCCGTTCCCGCCGCAGGGGGTCATCACGGAGGACAACCTGATGGTGAACATCGACTCGGTGATCTACTACCAGGTCGTCGACCCGGTGCGGGCCGCCTACGAGGCCCAGAACTACATCCAGGCCATCGAGCAGCTCACCATGACCACGCTGCGCAACATCATCGGTGGTCTCGACCTGGAACAGACCCTGACCAGCCGCGAGGAGATCAACCAGAAGCTGCGCGCGGTCCTCGACGAGGCCACCGGCAAGTGGGGCATCAAGGTGAACCGGGTGGAGTTGCGCTCGATCGAGCCGCCGGCCACCATCCGGGACGCGATGGAGAAGGGCGCCCGGGCCGAACGCGACAAGCGGGCCGCGATCCTGACGGCCGAGGGCCAGCGGCAGTCGATGATCCTCTCGGCGTCCGGTGACCGGGAGGCCTCCATCCTGCGGGCGCAGGGCGAACGCGAGTCCGCGGTGCTGCGTGCACAGGCGGACCGGCAGGCCGCGATGCTGCGCGCCGAGGGCGAGGCGCAGGCGATCACGACCACGTTCAACGCGATCCATGCCGGCAAGCCGACCCAGTCGCTGCTCGCCTACCAGTACATGCGGATGCTGCCGAACCTCGCCCGCGGCGAGTCGAACAAGATGTGGATCATCCCCAGCGAGCTGAACGACGCGCTGAAGGGCCTCGGCCAGGTGGCCGGGAACGCGGTGGCGGCGGGGATCAGGGGGGTCGAGGAGGACGAGCAGACCGAGTTCTCCGCACCCGCGCCGGTGGATGTGTTCGCCGAGATCGAGGCGCAGAAGAAGGTCGACGAGGCGAACTCCGCCGCGTCCGTGCAGCAGGCGATCGCGGAGGCCGAGGCGCTGGAGGGACGGCGGGCGGCGCGGCTGGCCACCGAGCCCGGCAACGCCCTCACCGCCGGTCCCGAGCGGGCGGTGACGCCGGAGGCCGCGCCCGCTGCGGAGGCCCAGCCGGAACAGCCGCAGTAGCACTCAGTCGGCGGGTCGGCCCAGCCCGAGCAGCTCGATCAGGTAGTCGATGTGGTCGGGCATGTCGACCGCGCCGTCGAGGAGCCACTGGGTCTGCAGCCCGTCGGTCGCGGCGATGATCAGGTTCGAGATCCTGCGTGCGTCGAGTTCCGACGGCAGCGTGCCGGCTGCCTGCCGCTCTCTGATCTCGCCGGCCAGCAGCTCCCGGACCTCCTCGTAGCGGCGCACGAACGCCTCGTGCGCGGGGTGGGCGTCCTCGGTCGCCTCCACGGAGAATCGCGCGTAGAGCTGGACGAGCCCCGGTACCTCGGTGTTGTGCCGCACGATGCTGGTCAGCGCGCCGATCGCGGTGCCCGTCTCCGGTGCGCTGCGGTCGTAGTCGACCTGGTCGCGCTTGCGAAGGATCTCCGCGAAGAGGTCCTCCTTGGACGAGAAGTAGTGCAGCAGGCCGGCCTGGCTGAGGCCCACCGCACTGGCGAGCTCGCGCAGCGAGGTGCGGCCGTAGCCGGTGCGTGCGATCACGTCGAGGGCCGTGGTGAGGATCTCCTCGCGCTTGGCGAGGCCTTTGGCGTACCGGGCCGGGCGACTCACCCGCACATCGTACGGTGCGGTCGTGTCCGGACGCGGGAAGCTCCCCGACGTTGAGAGGTGGTGGCGCCCGCCCGGGCCAGGTGCGGGGTCGGGACGACCGGTGCGTCCGGCCACTCAGGCGTGGTTGCCGGCCTGTGTCCCGGCCGCGTGCCGGGCGTAGCGGGCGGCGAGTGCCGAGCAGGCCATCAGCTGGGCCTGGTGGAAGAGCACCAGGGGCAGCATCAGCAGGCCGAGTGGCTGCCCGGCGAACAGGACCCCCGCCATCGGCAGGCCGCTGGCCAGGGACTTCTTCGTGCCACAGAACTGGATGGCGATGGCGTCCGCGCGGTCGAACCCGAGCCGGCGCGCGGTCCACCAGGTGAGGCCGAGCATGATCGCGAGCACCGCGACGCAGACGCCCAGTACGACCAGCAGGGACGTCCACGAGGTCTGCGTCCACATGCCCTCGCGCTGGCCGGCGGAGAACGCGGAGAACACGACCAGCACGATCGAGCCACGGTCGACGAGCTTCAGTTCGGGGTGCGCGTTCACGAACCGGGCCGTCCAGCGGCGGGAGAGCTGGCCGAGCACGAACGGCAGGAACAGCTGCAGCATGATGTCGACGATGGTGGACGTGGTGAAGCCGACCCTCCCGGTGTTGCTCATCAGCAGCCAGGCCAGGGCCGGGGTGAGGAACACGCCGAGGATGTTGGACGCCGACGCGCTGACCACGGCGCCGGCGACGTTGCCCTTCGCGATCGAGGTGAACACGATCGAGGACTGCACGGTGGACGGCACCAGCGTCAGGTAGAGGAGCCCGGCACCGAGGCTCGGTCCCACCAGCGACCCGACCACGGCGACGATGGCGAGGCCGAGCAGCGGGAACAGCACGAAGGTGAACGACAGGATCGTCGCGTGCAGCCGCCAGTGCTTCAGTCCCGCCAGCGTCTCCGAGGGGCTCAGGCGCGCGCCGTAGAGGAAGAACAGCAGGCCGATCGCGATGGTCGTGGCCACGTCGAGGACGTCCACCCACACCCCCCGGGCGGGGAAGATCGACGCCAGGACCGCCGCCGTGATGATGGCGAGCAGGAACCGGTCGATCGGGAGACGGGAGAGCCAGGACATCGCGGCTCATCCTAGGATCGCCGGGTGGCCACTGTGATCCCGATCGACAAAGCGGACGACCCGCGGCTGGCTGACTACGTCGGGTTGCGGGAGGCGAGCCTGCGGCGGCTGCTGGAGACCGAGCAGGGCATCTTCATCGCCGAGGGGGCCACCGTGATCCGTCGTGCCCTCGAGGCCGGCTTCCCCGCTCGCTCGTTCCTGCTGGCCGAGCGCTGGCTGGACGGGCTCGCCGACGTGCTGGACCCGCTGGACGTGCCCGTCTACCTCGTCAGTGAGGCGCTGGCCGAGCAGGTCACCGGCTTCCACGTGCACCGGGGCGCCCTCGGCTCGCTGCACCGGGTGGCGAGGCACGGCGTGGCGGACGTCCTCGCCGGACGCCGGGTGATGGTGCTGCAGGACCTGGTCGACCACACCAACGTGGGCGCGATCGCGCGCAACGCCGCGGGCCTGGGCTGGGACGGCATGCTCGTCAGCGCGCACTGCGCCGACCCGTTGTACCGGCGCTCCATCAAGGTGTCGATGGGCACCGTGTTCTCGCTGCCGTGGGCGCGCCTGGACGCCGGGGTGGTGATCGGCCCGCTGCTGAGGCAGGCAGGGTTCCGCGTGGTGGCGCTCGCCCTGCGCGACGACGCGGTCGACCTGGCCGGGTTCGCGGCGTCGCTGCGTCCGGACGACCGGCTCGCGGTGCTGCTCGGCACGGAGGGGCACGGGCTCACCGCGTCGTGGGTACGCGACGCGGATGCCGTGGTGCGGATCCCGATGCGTGCCGGCGTCGACTCGCTCAACGTGGCCGCGGCCAGCGCGATCGCGGGCTACGTGCTGGCCTGACTACCCGTCCGCCGACGTCTTCCGCGGTACGACGGGCCACTCGTCGGGGTACAGGTGGGCGAGTTCGTCGTGCTGGGCGTACAGCTTGCGCCGCAGCCGGTTCGAGAGCCGGTCGCCGAAGACGGTGCCGTTGAGGTGGTCGGTCTCGTGCTGCAGGCAGCGCGCCAGCAGGCCGGTGCCGTGCACGGTGACCGGCTGGCCCCACGGGTCGACACCGACGCACGTGGCCTTGTCCGGCCGGGCCAGGGGCTGGAAGGCGCCGGGCAGCGACAGGCAGCCCTCGTCGGCCGACTCGAGGTTGCGGGCGTTGCCCTGCGGCAGCGTGACGACCGGGTTGCAGACGGCGCCGATCCGGTTGATGTCGTCGCCGTCGGGGCAGTCGTAGATGAACAGCGACAGGTCGACGCCCACCTGGGTCGCGGCGAGCCCGACCCCGCGTGCGATCTCCATGGTGGTGAACATGTCCCGGATCAGGGTGCGCAGGTCGTCGTCGAAATCGGTCACGGGGCGTGTCTTCGCGTGCATCACCGGCTCTCCCCACCGCGTGATCCGGAGCAGCTTGCCGCCGCTGGTCAACTCCTCGATTCCCATACCTGTCGCTCCTGTTCTCCGGTGCGACATCTTAGGGCGCGCGGCGGGTGCGCTTGCGCCAACCGCCACACGCGGGAACGCTGGCCCCGTGGAGGCCGGGGAGCTCTCGCCGCAGGCCGCGGCCCTGGTGGACGCCTTCGCGGCCCACCTGCGGCTGGAGCGCGGCCTGTCGACCCACACGGTGCGCGCCTACACCGGGGACCTGCTCAACCTGTTCGGCCACCTGGCCCGGGTGGGCGAGGGAGACCCCGCCGACGTGACGCTGGCGGACCTGCGCGCCTGGCTGGCCAACCAGCACGCCACCGGCGCGGACCGCGCGACACTGCAGCGGCGGGCCGCCGGCGTGCGGACGTTCTTCGCCTGGGCCGCACGGACGGGACGCCTGCCGGACGATCCCGCCCAGGCGCTGCGCTCGCCGAAGGTCGACCGCCGGCTGCCCCCGACGCTCGAGGCGGACCAGGCACGGGGGGCCCTCGATGCGCTCGCCGCCCGGGTGGACGAGGTCGACCGACCCGACGAGAGGGCGGCGCGCCGGCGCGACCTGGCGATCGTGGAGGTGCTGTACGCCTCGGGCATCCGCGTCTCCGAACTCGCCGGACTGGACACCGGCGACCTCGACACGCAGCGCGGGCTGCTGCGGGTGCTGGGCAAGGGCGGCAAACAGCGCACGGTGCCGCTGGGCGGGCCGGCACTGCGTTCGCTGGCCGCCTGGCTGGAGGTGCGTCAGCGGCTCGCCCGTCCGGCGGCCGGGCAGGCGGTGTTCGTCGGCGACCGGGGCGGGCGGATCGATCCGCGGGTGGTGCGGCGGATCGTGCACCGTGCCCTCGCCGCCGTCCCCGACGCCCCCGACCTCGGCCCGCACGGGCTGCGGCACGCGATGGCCACGCACCTGCTCGAGGGCGGTGCCGACCTGCGTTCGGTGCAGGAGATGCTCGGGCACTCCTCACTCGCGACCACCCAGCTGTACACGCACGTGTCCGGCGATCGCCTGCGGCGTGCCTACCAGCAGGCGCACCCGAGGGCCTGAGCGTCCTAGGAGAGGAAGCGCTCCGGGTCCACGTAGCGGCCGTCGACCTCCACCGAGAAGTGCAGGTGGCAGCCCGTGGACCAGCCTGTCGAACCCACCCGGCCCACCACCTCGCCCCGACGCACCTGTTGGCCCGGCCGCACCGAGTAGCCGGTCGCGTGCAGGTAGATCGTGACCAACCGGTGACCACCGACGGTGCCGTGGTCGATCTCCAGCCGGTGGCCCGAGGCGGGGTCGTAGCCGACCCTCACCACCCGGCCCGGCGCCGCCGCGTGGATGGCTTCGCCGCAGGCCGCGTGCAGGTCGACGCCGTCGTGCAGCCGCCAGACGTGGAAGATCGGGTGCAGGCGCATGCCGAACGGGGACCCCACCGCCCCCGGGACCGGCCGGCTGAGCACTCCCGGCACGGCGTCGCCGCCGGAGAGCGCCTCGTCCCGGAAGCCGACCAGTGCCGCGACCCGGTCAGCCGCATCGGCCGGTAGCAGCCGCACCTCGGCCTCGTCGAGCAGGCTGAGCGGGTCGAGGTACTCCTCGCCCCGCTTCAGGCCCCAGTGCAGGCAGGTGCCGCCGGGGCAGGAGTGGCCGGCGGCCAATCGTCCGATCAGCTCTCCGGCCGACACCTCCGCACCGACGGAGACGAGTGGCCGGACCGGGAGATAGGTGGTGCGCAACTCCCCGTGCTGGACCACCATCACCCCGCGTCCGGCCACCGTGCCGGCGAAGACGATCCGGCCCGCCATCGCCGCAACGACCCCGGTACCGACGGTGCCGAGAAGGTCAACCCCGCGGTGTCCGGACAGCCACGGCGCCCCGGGCGGATCGAAGCCGCGCACCACCGGACCGGCCAGAGGTGGGACCGCGCGCCCGGCGGCCACGGCCACCGGGACCGCGGTCCCCGCCCACAGGCAACCCGCCAGCAGCAGCCCGACCAACGCTCTCATCCTCGCCATGCCCACACCTTCGGCAACGGTGCCTCCGGGCGGTCACGGGACCCCCGTCGCTGTGGACGACGAGGGGGCTGTGGACAACCGGCGGGGCCGGTTTGGTGAAGGTGCCCGCACGCTGCGTAGAATGTGGGCAGCGTTCCGGCCGATCCGGGGCGACTTCGCATGCAGTCCCACCGCCGAACGGCGGGCCGGACCCGTGGTCCCAGAGATGGGTGGGCCACCGGCGACTGCGTCAGGCGGACCGAAGACTTCGGTCCGGAGAACCCAAGCGGGTTCGGGCATGCCCGGGCTCGCGCAGAAAGGAACGGCCATGGCCGTCGTCACCACGCGCCAGCTGCTCGACAGCGGCGTCCACTTCGGGCACCAGACCCGTCGGTGGAACCCCAAGATGAAGAAGTTCATCTTCACCGAGCGCAACGGCATCTACATCATCGACCTGCAGCAGTCGCTGTCGTACATCGACTCCGCGTACACCTTCGTCAAGGACACCGTCGCCAAGGGCGGCCAGGTCCTGTTCATCGGCACCAAGAAGCAGGCCCAGGAGGCCATCGCCGAGCAGGCCACCCGCGTGGGCATGCCGTACGTGAACCAGCGCTGGCTGGGCGGCATGCTGACCAACTTCGGCACCATCAGCAAGCGGATCGCGAAGATGAAGGAGCTCGAGGGCCTCAACTTCGACGACGTCGCCGCGTCCGGGCTGACCAAGAAGGAACTGCTGCAGCAGAAGCGCAAGAAGGACAAGCTCGCCAAGACCCTCGGCGGCATCCGTGACATGCACAGGCTGCCCCAGGCCGTGTGGGTGGTCGACACCAACAAGGAGCACCTCGCGATCGACGAGGCCCGCAAGCTGCGGATCCCGATCGTCGGCATCCTCGACACCAACTGCGACCCCGACCAGGTCGACTTCCCGATCCCCGGCAACGACGACGCGATCCGTTCGGTCGCGCTGCTCACCCGGGTGCTCGCGGACGCCGTCGCCGAGGGTCTGCTGGCCCGCTCCGCCGGGGCTGCCTCCGGTGAAGAGGCCGAGCCGATGCCCGACTGGGAGCGTGACCTGCTGGCCGGCGCCCCGGCCGCGCCGGTCTCCGAGGCCGAGGCGCTGGAGGGCAGTGACGTGCAGGCCGACGTGCAGGCCGACGCCGTCGACGCCGCCGTGGCCGAGGTGGCCGCCGAGGCCGACGCAGCCCAGCCGGTCGAGGAGGTTGTTGCCGAGCCCGTCGCTGAGGAGCCCGCTCCGGCCGATCCCGAGGTGGAGGCCGCCGACGTCGCCGAGGCACCCGCGGACGACGAGGCGCATGCCGCCAAGACCGCCAAGACCGTCAAGAAGACCAAGTAAGGAACCAGCGAGAACATGGCAACGATCACTGCCGCGGACGTCAAGAAGCTCCGCGACGCCACCGGCGCCGGAATGATGGACGCCAAGAAGGCCCTCACCGAGGCCGACGGCGACTTCGACGCCGCCATCGAGATCCTCCGGGTCAGCGGCCAGGCGAAGATGGCCA
>JAXGTK010000089.1:0-11135 GCA_040774965.1 Propionicimonas sp.
CGCCGACAGATCCCGGTGCGGTTCCTGTCGAACAACCCCACCAAGGACCCGGAGCAGTACGCCGACAAGCTCGCGAGGCTCGGCCTGCCCACCGAACTGGACGACATCGCGAACACCGTCGTCACCACCACCGCGTGGCTGAAGGCCCACCACCCCGACGCCGTGGTCTTCCCGATCTCCGAGGAGCCGCTGAAACGGGCACTGGCCAGGGCCGGCATCCGGATGAGCGAGGACCCGGAGGAGATCGACATCGTGATCGCGTCCTACGACCGCGGCTTCGACTACCGCAAGCTGCAGATCGCCTTCGACGCGATCTGGTTCCACAAGCGGGCGTTCCTGATCCAGACCAACCCCGACCGGTTCTGCCCCTTCCCCGGCGGACGTGGCGAGCCTGACTGCGCGTCCATCACCGCCGCCATCGAGGCCTGCACGGGCACCACCTGCCGGCGCAGCCTCGGCAAGCCCGACCCGATCATGCTGCAGACCGTGATGGCCACGCTGCCCGGCGCCACGCTCGAGCGCTCGGTGATGGTCGGCGACCGGCTCCAGACCGACATCAAGATGGCCCTCGACACCGACATGGTCTCCGCGGTCGTGCTCACCGGCGAGGCCACCGCCACCGACGTCGCGGCGCTGCCGTCCCACCTGGCGCCGCAGCTGGTCCTCGACCGCATCGACCGCCTCATCCCGCAGCACCTCTGGGACGAACTCGGCTGGACCGGGTCAGACCCCGACTGAACCTCACCCCTGGCCACATTCGAAGGAGACTGACATGCCGGGACCGTACGTAATGGGCATCGACTACGGGACGGAGAGCTGTCGCGTCGCGATCTTCGACCTGGCGGGCACCCCGATCGGCCTCGCCGCCACCCCGTACCGGACCACCCACCCGCGTCCGGGCTGGGCCGAGCAGAGCCCGGACGACTGGTACCTCGCCCTGCAGGCCTCCACCCGCAAGGTGCTCGCCGAAACCGGAGTCGACCCCGCAGAGATCGAGGGCATCTCCTACGACGCCACCACGATGACGGTGGTGGCGATGGATGCGAGCGGCAGGGAACTGCGTCCGGCGATCATGTGGATGGACGTCCGGGCCACCGAACAGGCCGCCCGCGCGCTCACCACCGACCACTGGGCCCGCCTCTACAACGGCGGCGGCACCATGCCCGCGACCGCCGAGTGGTACCCGTTCAAGGCCGCGTGGCTGAAGGAGAACGAGCCCGGGACCTACGCCGCGGCGCACCGGTTGGTCGACGCGCCGGAGTGGATCAACTTCAAGCTCACCGGCGAGTGGACGGTGAACATCAACTCCGCCGCCCACCGCATGTACTACAACCGCGACCGCGGCGGCTGGCCGGTCGAGTTCTACGAGCACGTCGGCTGTGGCGACGTCTTCGACAAGCTGCCCGAGCGCGTCCTCGACCTCGGCCTGCAGGTCGGCACGCTGACCAGGTCGGCCGCCGACGACCTCGGCCTGCCGCAGGGCATCCCGGTCGCGCAGGGTCCCGCGGACGCGTGGGCCGGCCAGATCGGACTCGGCGTCGTCCGGCCCGGCAAGATGGCCCTGATCACCGGCTCCTCACACGTGCTCAGCGGGCAGTCCGACAAGGCCGTGCACGGCCCCGGCTTCTTCGGCAGCTACACCGACGGCGTGATGCCCGGCCAGTACACGGTCGAGGGCGGCCAGGTCTCCACCGGCTCGGTGATGAAGTGGTTCAAGGACAACTTCGCCCGGGACCTCGTCTCCGCCGCCGACCGCACCGGCGCGAACGCCTACGAGGTGCTCAACGCCGAGTCCGCGGACATCCCGATCGGTTCCGACGGGCTGATCGTCAACGAGTACTTCCAGGGCAACCGCACCCCCTACACCGACTCGAAGGCCCGCGGCATCATCTGGGGCCTGTCCCTGGCGCACGGCCCGGCGCACGTCTACCACGCCATCCAGGAGGGCATCTGCTTCGGCTCGGCCCACATCCTGCGCGAGGTCGCCCGGGCAGGCTTCGAGGTGAAGGAACTGGTGGCCGCCGGCGGCATGACGAAGAGCCGGGCCCTGATGCAGATGCACGCCGACGTGACCGGCGTCCCGATCACCATGACGAAGGTCGGGGACGCCGTGGCGCTCGGCTCGTCCATGTGCGCAGCGGTCGGTTCCGGGTTCTACGCCAACCTCGAGGAGGCCGCGGACGGCATGGTGCACGAGGTCGGGACGCTGCAGCCCGACGCGGCCCGGTACGAGGAGTACCGGTTCTACCTGGACGAGTACTGCGCGGGCTATCCGGCCCTGCGGGAGGAGATTCACAAGGTGGTCGACCACGAGGCGGCGAAGGGCAAGTGAGCGAACTGATCCAGGCAGCGCTGCAGGCGTCCACCGCGACGAAGGACGTGCTGATCGGGCGCGGCGTGCTCGGCCGGGTGCCGGACGCGTTCACCCGCACGTTCGGCGACCGTGCCGCGATCGTGGTGGGCGACGAGCGCACCATGGCCGTCGCGGGCCGCGCCGTCCACGACGCCCTGGCCGCGGCCGGGGTGCCGGTGCTCGACCCGTACGTCTTCCCCGGTGACCCCGAGTTGTACGCGAGGTACGAGAACGTCGAGGTGCTGCGGGACGCGCTCGCCGGGCTCGACGCGGTGGTCGTCGTCGTGGGCGCCGGCACGCTGAACGACCTGGCCAAGCGCGCCTGCGGCGAGCTGGGCCGGCCGTACGCGGTCGTCGGCACAGCCGCCTCCATGGACGGCTACACGGCCTTCGGCGCGTCCATTGCCGTGGACGGCTACAAGCAGACCCTCGACTGCCCGGCCCCGGCTCTCGCCGTCGCGGATCTCGACGTCCTGGCCGCCGCGCCGGCGGTGATGACCGCGTCCGGCTACGGCGACCTGCTCGGCAAGCTGCCCGCCGGCGCCGACTGGCTGGTCGCGGACGCCGTCGGCGCCGAGGCCGTCGACCGGGGCGTCTGGGACCTCGTCCAGGGCCCGCTGCGGCACGCGCTGTCGCACCCCGGAGCGCTCGCCGCCGGCGACGTGGACGCGGTCGGCGAGCTCGCCGAGGGCCTGGTCATGTCGGGGTTGTCCATGCAGGCCTACCACGGTTCGCGCCCGGCGTCCGGCTCGGAGCACCTGTTCTCCCACCTGTGGGAGATGGAGGGCCACGGCGTCGACGTCACCCCGCGGCGGCTCTCGCACGGCTTCAAGGTGGCCGTCGGCAGCGTCGCGGTCACGGCGCTCTACGAGGCGGTGCTCGACGACGGGCTGGCGTCCCTCGATGTGGACGCCGCGGTGGCCGCCTGGCCCGACCGCGACGCGCTGGAACGGATCGTGCTCACCCACCACACCCGGCCCGGGCTGCGCGAGGCCGCCGTGGCGCAGACGATGGCGAAGTACGTGGACGCCCCGACCGTCGGACGCCGGCTCGAGGCGCTCGCCGCGGCCTGGCCGGGCCTCTCCGCGCGGCTGCGCGAGCACCTGGTGCCCGCGACCGGGCTGCAGCGGATGCTGCGCGCGGCCGGCGCCCCGGCCCACCCCGACGACATCGCGCTCGACTGGGACGCGTTCCGGGCCACCTACGTGCGCAGCCAGCTGATCCGCTCCCGCTACACGATCCTCGACACCCTCGCCGAGGCGAACCTGCTGCAGCCCATGGTGGAGCGGCTGTTCTCCCCCGACGGCTTCTGGGGGCGGCAGGCGCCCGCCGCGGCGCTCGCCTGAGCCACCGGGCGACGGCCGCGCGAGTCTCGTTCGTGGGTCGAGGAATCGGGCCCTGACGAGCGTCTTTGTCTTTCCTCGCGGTGTGCGGGGGTGCCAGAATTCGGAAATGCTGAGCGCTGCACCCCCCCTCCGGCGCACGTCACGAGGTCGCCGAGGACGAACTGTTCTTCTCCACCACCGACGCCAGGGGCGTCATCGAGCAGGCCAATTCGGTCTTCGTCCGGTTGTCCCGCTTCGCCCGTGAGGACCTCGTCGGGGCTCCCCACAACATCATCCGGCACCCGGTCATGCCGGGCGGCGCGTTCCTGCTGATGTGGCAGACGCTGGCGGCCGGGTCCCCGTTCTGCGCCTACGTGGACAACCTCGCCGCGGACGGCAGCACGTACGGCGTGTTCGCCACGATCACCCCCCTGGGCGACGGGTACCTGTCGGTGCGCGGACGGCCCTTCCAGGACGCGCTGCACGACGCGGCCTTCGGGCTGTACAGCCAGGTGCGTCCGCTCGAGGTGGGGGCGAGGGAGGCCGGCACGAGCGCGCACGCCGCCGCGGAACTCGGGCTGGAGAAGCTGGCCGGGTTGCTCGCCGACGCCGGGTTCTCGACCTACGAGGAGTTCGTCTGGGCGACGCTGCCCGCCGAGGTGGAGGCCCGGCTGAGCAGGGCGTCGGGCACGCCGAGCCGTCCGGGGGCGGAGGGGGCCCTGGCGGAGATGCTCGCCGCGGCCGGGGTCATCGAGGGCGAGTTGCGGGACTGGGCGTCCCGGCTCGGCGACCTGCAGGCGGTGGCCGACCGGCTGTTGGAGGCGGCGCCCCTGCTGCGCGAGGCGGTCGAGGAGAACCGCGCCACGGCCGACCAGCTGCACGCGGAGGACACCGGCGGTGCCTTCGCCGCGGCCATGGTGTACCTGCGGGTGTGGGCGGAGATGGCGCCCGAGGTCTCGGCGATCGTCACCGACCTGGTCGCCGAACTCGAGGAACTGCGCCGCAGTTGCGCGCGGACCCGCTTCCGGATCGCGCTCGCCGTGCTGCACGACCTGGCGCTCGGGCAGTTCGTGGCCGAGCTGATCGACGAGGTGCCGGGGTCGGAGCAGGCCCGTCCGGCGATCGCCGACCTGTGCCGGGCGCTCGACGAGGGCGTCGCCGAGACCTCCGGGCAGGCCACCCGCAACGCCGACTTCGCTGCGGCCGCCGCCGACCGGATCACCCAGTTGCGTGAACTCCTCGACCTTCCGCAGTTGATGATCCGGGAGTGGCTGGCGAGGGCGGACCGCAGCGCGGAGTCGTTCGCCCGCACCGCCGGACGGGTGCAGGGCCGGCTCGACCGCACCGAGGCCGACATCGAACTGCTCGAATCGCTGTCGGCGGAGTGCCGCCGGATCGCGGTGCCGCTCGACGTGGCTCCGGTGGAGATCCAGCTGGAGGGCCTGCGGCGCTTCCAGTCGCTCGTCTGATCGCGTCGCTCGTCCGGGCCGGCCCCCGGTCCGGTGGTTTGCGCCCGCGGTGCCCGGGGTGCTGGACTCGACGTGGACGCGCCGAGCCGGGCCGTCCGATCAGGAGGCTGACGTGCTCGCGGTGTGCCCGAACCCCACCATCGACCGGCTGGTCGTCCTCGCCGAACTGCTGCCCGGCACCGTCGACCGGGCACGGGAGAACAAGGCGTTCCCGGCCGGCAAGTCGGTGTCCGCGGCGCGGGGGAGCCGGGCCAACGGGGCCCGTCCCGAGGTGCTCGTCCTGCTGCCCACCACCGGCGCCGACTGGTACCTGGCGACGCTGCGTGCCGAGGGCATGGAGGTCGCCGCCCACGCCTACCCCGGCACGGTGCGCGAGTCGATCATCGTGATCGAGGACTCCGGGCGGGTCACCGTCCTCAACGGCACCGGGGCCCCGGTGGAACAGCCCGACTGGGACGCGTTCGTGGACGCCGCGGTGGCCCGGACGCGTCCGGGTGACTGGGTGGTCTGCAGCGGCAGCTTCCCGCCGGGGGTGGGTCCCGAGGCGCTCGCCGGGTTCGTGGCCGCGGTGACTCGGGCGGGCGGACGGCTGGCGCTCGACACGGGTCCGGCCTGGATGCCGTACGCCCTCTCGGGGGCGGCGCTGCCGTCCCTGGTCACGCCGAACCTGGCGGAGGCGGAGGCGATCCTGGCCGGGGGCACCCCGGTGGAGAGCACCTCGGTGGGCGCGGACGCCCTGGAGCGCGCGGAGGCGGCGGCGGCCGCGCTGCACGCGCGCGGCATCGAGTCGGTGGTGGTGACGGCGGGCTCGGCGGGCCTGGCCTGGGCGAGCGCCGGGGGCTCCGGACGCCTGCCCGGCCGGCGGGTGGTGGTGCGCAACCCGATCGGTGCCGGCGACGCCTTCCTGGGCGGCCTGGTCGCCCGCCTCGAGCGGGGCACCCCCTTCGCCGAGGCCGTCGCCTGGGGCATGGCCACCTCCTGCGCCGCGATCGAGCAGTGGTCGCCCGGCGGCGCGTCCCCCGATCGCGTGGCCCACTTCCACGGGGACGGTTCCTGACGGTCCGGCTTTTCCACAGGTCCACCAGCTCGCGGCGCTTTTCCACAGTTGAACCTGTGAAGACCGTCCCCGGTGTTGGGACGGGTGACGGGCGGGCGCGGCGCGGGTAGCTTGACGCCATGGTGGCAGCCGAACCCGTGGAACTCGCGGTCGGGTCCAGGGTGGTCCGGCTGACCAGTCCCGACCGCGTGTACTTCCCGGCGCACGGCTGGACGAAGCTCGACCTCGCGAACTACTACCTCTCCGTCGGCGACGGCATCGTCCGCGCGCTGCGGGAGCGGCCGTGCATGCTGCACCGGTTCCCGTCCGGGCTGGCGGGGGAGAAGGTGCACCAGAAGCGGCTGCCCGCGGGCGCGCCCGACTGGGTCGAGACCGTCCAGGTCTACTTCCCGCGCTACGGACGCACGGCCGACGAGCTGTGCGTCACCGAGCTCGGCGCGGTGATCTGGGCGGTGCAGATGGCCACCGTCGAGTTCCACCCGTGGAACTCGCGCCGGGCGCACGTGGAGCGTCCCGACGAGTGGCGGATCGACCTCGACCCCATGCCGCTGGCCACCTTCGGGCAGGTCAGGAGGGTCGCCGGGGTGGCCAGGCAGGTGCTGGACGAACTCGGCATCGTCGGCTTCCCGAAGACCTCCGGCGGCAACGGCCTGCACATCTACGTCCGGATCGCGCCCGAGTGGGGCTTCGGCGAGGTGCGGCGCGCGGCCCTTGCGTTCGCCCGCGAGGTGGAGCGCCGCCTGCCCGACGACGTGACCACCACCTGGTGGCGCAGGGACCGCGACCCGCACCACGTGTTCGTCGACTTCAACCAGAACGCCCGCGACCACACCATCGCCAGCGCGTGGTCGGTGCGCGGGGTGCCGGACGGGACGGTCTCGACCCCCTTCGCCTGGGACGAGCTGGACGCCGTCGAGCCCCGCGAACTCACCATCGCCACCGTGCCGGCCCGCTTCGCCAGGACCGGAGACCCGCACGCCGCCATCGACGACGTCGCCCACCGCCTCGACACGCTGCTGGAGTGGGCCGACCGGGACGGGCTGCCCGAGTAACGTCACCCGCGAGGACAGGGAGGTCCATGAGCGAGAGGACGAAGCGCCGCGGCGATCGCCACGACGCCAGCCGGGTCGACCTGGGGCGCGGGTTCAAGGCGATCTTCCCCTACGTCATGCGCGGCCGGAACGAGTCCATCGCCTACTACCCGGTGAGCTTCGACGCCGAGCCGCTGCTCGCCTACGTCGCGCAGCGCAAGGACACCGAGCACCCGGTCACGCTGTTCGAGTTGTTCCTGCTCGCGCTGGTGAAGATCCTGCGGGAACGTCCCACCCTGAACCGCTACTTCATCGGACGCCGGCTCTACCAGCGCCACGACGTCGTGCTCTCCTTCATCGCCCGGCGCAGCTACACCGACGACAGCAGCGAGACCGACGTCCTGGTCACGATCAGGGACACCGACGACGCCGCCACGATCCTGAAGAAGGTCCGTGGCGAGATCCGGGTCGCGAAGAGCGGCGAGCAGAAGGAGGACGAGGGCCTGATCGAGGCGTTCCTGCGGCTGCCGCGCGGCCTGCTCCGGCTGGCCGTCCGGGCCCTGGAGTGGTGGGACTTCCACGTCGACACCCCGGGCTTCCTGCGCGGCATCGACCCCCTGCGCTGCAGCGCCTACGTCGCCAACCTCGGCTCGGTGGGCATGGGCGCGTCCTACCACCACCTGTTCGAGTGGGGGACGTGCAGCCTGTTCATCACGATCGGCGAGGTGAAGCCGGCGGTGACGGTCTCCGACGACGGCCGGCCGGTGGTGAAACAGATGCTCGAGTTGCGGATCGCGCTCGACGAGCGGATCGCGGACGGCTACCAGGACGCCCGTGCCCTCGACCTCTTCGCGGAATACCTGCGCGACCCCGCACAACTTGAGAAGGTGTGAGGCGGAGGGCCGACGATGACCGATCTGCCACGGACCCGCTCCCGCGAGGGGTCCCCCGCCGATCCCGTCGTGCCCGACTCCACCCTGTACGAGATCCTCGCCGGGACCGCCGCGACGTACCCGGACCACACGGCCCTGGCCTATCTCGGACGCCGGATCCGCTACCGCGAACTGATCGCGGAGGTGGACCGCTGCGCGGCCGCGTTCACCGCCCACGGCATCGGTGCCGGCGACACGGTCACGCTCTCGCTGCCGAACGTCCCGAACGCGGTGATCCTGTTCTACGCGCTGAACCGGATCGGCGCTCGGGCCGCGATGACCCACCCGCTCTCGTCCCCGACCGAGCTCGAGCACTACGTCGCCGAGACCGGCAGCCGCTGGGCGGTGACGATGGACCTGTTCTACGGGAGGTTCCGCGGCGTCCTGGACAACCAGCCGATCGAGAAGCTGCTGATCGCCCGGTTCCCCGACTTCCTCTCCCCGGCCAAGCGGCTCGGCTTCCAGGTCACCCGCGGACGCTCGATCGACCCGGTGCCCACCGACGACCCGCGGGTGCTGCGGTACCGCGACTTCCGCGCGGAGGCCCCCGCGCCCGGCCCGTACCGGCGGCTCGTCGACGCCGACGAGACCAGCGTCGTCCTGTTCAGCGGCGGCACCAGCGACCTGCCCAAGGGGATCGCGCTGTCGTCGGCCAGCTTCAACGCGCTGGCCGCCTCGATGCGGGAGATCACCGGCATCGCGCAGCGGGACAGCGTGCTGGCGATCCTGCCGGTGTTCCACGGGTTCGGCCTCGGCCTGTGCGTCCACACCCCGCTCACGGTCGGCGCGACCTCGATCCTCGTGCCGGAGTTCAGCGCCGACATCTACATCGACAACCTGGTCAGGCAGTCGCCGTCGTTCATCGCGGGCGTGCCGACACTGTTCCAGAACCTGCTGCAACAGCCACGGTTCCGCCGGGTCGACTTCAGCCGGCTCCGCGGCGCCTACTGCGGCGGGGACTCCCTGACCAGCGGCCTGAAGCACCGCTTCGACGCCGTCCTCACCGCGCAGGGCAGCACGGTCGAACTGATGGAGGGCTACGGGCTCACCGAGTGCGTGACGGCCTGCACGGTCTCACCGCCCGGGCGCTACCGGGAGGACTCGATCGGGGTCCCGATCCCGGGGATGCGCCTCAAGGTCGTCGCGCCGGGCACCACCACGGAGGTGCCGCACGGGCAGGAGGGCGAGCTCTGCGTGCACGGGCCGACCCTGATGAACGGCTACCTGAACGACCCGGACGCGACCGCCCGGACGCTGCGTCCCCACGACGACGGGCTGACCTGGCTGCACACCGGCGACATCGGGGCCAGGGACGAGGACGGCTACTTCTACTTCAGGGGACGCCAGAAGCGGATCATCAAGGTGTCCGGGGTCTCGGTGTACCCGACCCAGGTCGAGCAGGTCCTCGAGGCGCACCCGTCCGTCCGTCGCGCCTGTGTGATCGGCACTCCCGACGAGTACCAGATGTCCGCGGTGAAGGCCTACGTGGTGCTCGCCGACGGCGCGCGGGCCGACCAGCAGACGCTCGACGACGTGCGGGCGCACTGCCGCAGGCACCTGATCAAGTGGGCGGTGCCGCGCGCGATCGAGGCCCGCGACGAACTGCCCACGACGCTGGTCGGCAAGATCGCCTACACCCGGCTCGAGCAGGAGGACGCCGAGGCCAGAGACGCGGGCTGAGCCGTGACCCGGCCGTCCGTGCCGGGGCGATCAGCGTGCGGTGAGGAGGTCCTTGACCTGGTTGGCGGTCGGCACGCGTCCGGACAGCACGACCTGCTCGGCGCGACGAGGCCGGGGCGCGCATGATGCCGTAGGAGGCGATGTCGGCGGAGGCAATACTTCAACCGTGTTTGATTCAATGACGATTGAAGCATGGGCCCGATCAGCCGGTGGGGAGCAATTCGGCCAGCAGTTCCTCGATGCGGCGGCGGATCTCGTCGCGGATCGGGCGGACGGCCTCGATGCCCTGGCCGGCCGGGTCGTCCAGCACCCAGTCCTCGTACCGCTTGCCCGGGTAGAAGGGGCAGGTGTCGCCGCACCCCATCGTGATCACCACGTCGGAGAGCTGGACGGCGTCGGTGGTGAGCACCTTGGGCTGCTCGGACGCGATGTCGATGCCCTCCTCCGCCATCGCCGCCACGGCGGCGGGGTTGATCGAGTCGGCGGGCGCGGAGCCGGCCGAGCGCACCTCCACCCGGTCGCCGCCGAGGTGGCGCAGGTAGCCGGCGGCCATCTGGGAACGGCCCGCGTTGTGGATGCACACGAACAGGACGGACGGCTTGCTCATCGGGGCTCCTTGTCTGCCCGGGCGCTTGACCCGGCGATTCACTCAGCTACTATTGACTCAATAGTCATGGAGGTATCGACAATGGTGGCAGATCTCAACTCCCGCGCCAGCGCCTACGCCGCGCTCGGTGAGCCGTCCCGGTTGCAGATCATCGACCTGCTCGCCCACGGCGATCTGTCCTCCGGCGACCTCGCCATCCAGCTCCAACTGCCCACCAACCTGATCGCCCACCACCTGCAGGTGCTTCAGCGCGCCGGCCTGATCAGTCGCCGCCGTTCTGATGGCGACGCCCGGCGCAGCTACATCACTCGCACCGAGGCGTGCAATCAGCTGCTCGGCAACTCCGAGTGGCCGCGCCCGGTGAAAGTCGCCTTCGTCTGCTCCCAGAACTCCGCTCGCTCCCAGCTGGCCGAGTCCTACTGGCGCACTGTCTGCGATATTCCGGTCGTTTCGGCCGGCACCCACCCCGCCGACCGCGTCCATCCTCGCGCCGTTACCGTCGCCCGCCGGCACGAACTCGACCTGACCGGAGCCGTCCCCAAGCTCGTTGACGACACCCTCGACGGCGAGGAACTCCTCATCGCCGTCTGTGACCGCGCCTACGAAGACCTCCACAGCGAACCGCTGCACTGGTCCATTCCCGACCCGGCCGATGCTGACACCGCGCGCGCCTTCGACGCC
>JAXGTK010000090.1:0-11091 GCA_040774965.1 Propionicimonas sp.
CGGACGGGGACTGGGTGCGCATCGCGGTCCGGCTCGAGGAGGGCGGCTTCCGCGACGTCCCGCAGGTGCCGGACGACGAGCCCCCGCGCGAGGTGGACGGCGTGCCCACGGGCCAGGCGTCCTTCGAGTTGCCGGCCGACCTGCCGCTGGGCTACCACCGCCTGCAGGCCACCACCGAGGCGGGGCAGTCGGAGACGACGCTGGTGGTCAGCCCGGCCTTCCTCGGCTTCCCCGCGTCGATGGGGGAGAAGCGGACGTGGGGCTACGCGTCCCAGCTGTACAGCGTCGCGTCCGAGGACTCCTGGGGCATCGGCGACCTGCTCGACCTGGCCGACCTCGCCACGTGGTCGGCCACCCAGCAGTTCGCCGGCTTCGTCCTGGTGAACCCGCTGCATGCCGCACAGCCGCAGCCGCCGCTGGAGGCGTCCCCGTACCTGCCGGCGTCCCGCCGCTATGTGAACCCGCTCTACATCCGTCCCGAACTGGTGCCCGAGTACTCCGAGCTCGACGACCGGTCGCGCAACCGGATCGCCCAGATCAAGGCGAAGCTGAAGAAGGAACTGTCCGGGGAGCAGCTGATCTGCCGTGACCAGGTGTGGACGGCCAAGATCGACGCGCTGCGGGTGATCTACGACCACGGCCTGCGCCCGGCGCGCCGGATGGCGTTCAACGACTTCCTGCGCCGGGAGGGACGGGCCCTGACCCAGTTCGCGACCTGGTCGGCGCTGGTCACCCGCTTCGGCGGCGACTGGAGGGACTGGCCCGCGGAACTGAAACGTCCGTCCTCGCCGATGGTGGCGCTGTTCGCCGAGCAGCACGTCGACCAGATCATCTTCTTCACGTGGCTGCAGTGGGTCGCCGACAACCAGTTGCGTGCCGCGCAGTCCGCCGCCAAGGACGCCGGCATGCGGGTCGGCATCATGAACGACCTCGCGGTCGGCGTGGGTGGGTCGAGCGCGGAGGCCTGGACGTACGGCAACCTGTTCGCCGGCCGGATCAGCGTGGGCGCGCCCCCGGACCACTTCAACCAGACCGGCCAGGACTGGGCGCAGGCGCCGTGGCGTCCCGACCGGCTCGAGGACCTCTCGTACGCGCCGTTCCGGAGCATGGTGGCCGGCATCCTGCGGCACTCGGGAGGCATCCGGGTGGACCACATCATGGGCCTGTTCCGGCTGTGGTGGATCCCGGACGGCATGGACGCCAACCAGGGCGCCTACGTGCGCTACAACCACGAGGCGATGGTCGGCATCCTGGCGCTGGAGGCGCACCGGGCCGGAGCGCTGGTCGTCGGCGAGGACCTCGGTGTGGTGGAGCCGTGGGTGCGGGAGTACTTGCGCCAGCGGGGGATCCTCGGCACCTCGATCGCGTGGTTCGAGCGGGACGGCGAGGGGCGTCCGCTGCAGCCGGAGGCGTGGCGGGAGTACTGCCTGGCGTCCGTGACCACCCACGACCTGCCGCCGACCGCCGGCTACCTGGCCGGGGAGCACGTGAAGCTTCAGCACGAACTGGGCCTGCTCACCGAGTCGCTGGAGGCCGAACTTGCCCACGCCGAGCGGGAGCGGGAGTCGTTCGTGGACGCGTTGCGCGGGCGCGGTTTCCTCACCGCCGACCCGGCGACCACGGAGGACATCGTGCAAGCGCTGCACCGCTACCTGGTGGCCACGCCGTCGCGGGTGCTCTGCGCGGCCCTGACCGATGCGGTGGGCGATCGGCGGACGCAGAACCAGCCCGGCACCGACAAGGAGTACCCCAACTGGCGTATTCCCTTGTCAGGTCCGGATGGCAAGCCGTTGAGCCTGGAGCAGCTCTACCGCGACGAGCGCGCCTTCCGCCTCGCCAGCATCATGAACGACTTCAGTTCCCCGATGGTCGTGCCCCGCGCCGACACCGAACTCGTCGTCTGACGCGTGAACGCCCGCTGAGCAGCGCGGTGAGGAACCAACCACGCGGCGTCACGAAGGGCCGGCGTTCCCGCTGACCGAGCCGGTCGGGATCACCCGGTGGACCGGATCAGGAACCGTCCCCGATCCGGTCCGGGGTTCAGTGGGGGGCCAGGAACTCCAGGCCCGGGACGTTGCGCAGCACTCCGAACACGGTGATCCCGACGGCGAGCGTGACCAGCCACCAGGCGGGGGCGGCCCAGCGCCGCGTCGTGCCGGTGGCGCCGCGGTACAGCCACGACGACCACGTCCACAGCAGGTAGGGCACGGCGAGCACCACCAGCGGGTTCATCGCCCACGCCGAACCCAGGTCGCCGCAGGTGAGGTAGTGCATCGCGCGGAGCGCGCCGCAACCGGGGCAGTAGCACCCGGTGAGCGCGTAGGTCGGGCAGGCCGGGTAGTGGCCCGGCTGCGTGGGGTCGACCACGTGCAGCAGCGTCGCCACCCCGGCACCGGCGAGACCTGCCGCGATTGCCCGGCCCACGGCAGCGGGCCGGGCCGGACGCGGCAGGGTCGCGGCGACAGCGGTCATGTCAGTTGGACGACAGCGCGCCCATCATCCCGAGGATGAAGTACCCGACGATGACGACGACGCCCACGACGGCGCCCCACAGGGCAAATTGCTTCGCCTTGCGGGAGGCGTCCTCGGCGCCTGCGTGGTCGCCGGCGTTCCACTTGCTGTTCACCTGCGCGGCGAAGATGATCGACACGATGCCGAGCGGCATGCAGCAGAACAGGGTGCACAGGATCGCCCAGACGAGGTAGTTCTGCGGCGGGGTGCCGAACGTCTGGCCGTAGGCCCCGTAGGGCTGCTGGCCGTACGGCTGCTGTCCGTAGGGCGCCTGCTGGCCGTAGGGGGGTTGCTGTCCGTACGGGGTCTCCTGGCCGTACTGGGGCTGCTGCCCGTACGGGGTCTGCTGCCCGTAGGTGGGCTGGCTGTAGGGCTGCTGGCCGTAGGTGGGCTGGTCCGGGGGCGGTTGCTGGCCGTAGGGGGGCTGGCTGCCGTAGGTGGGCTGGTCCGAGGGCGGTTGCTGGCCGTAGGGAGGCTCGCCGTTCGGCTCGGAAGGTTCGGGGTTGTCCCAGGAGTTGGTCATCGCGGTGCTTCCTGTGCTCGGTCTGGCGGCGCGGTTGGGACTCTAGCGTCCGGGAGCGCCGCCCGCCGGTGACTTCGCGAACTGGGCGGGTCAGCCCTGCGGCTGCTCCAGCCGGAGGACGCGGACGAAGCGGACGGCGAGGTCGCTCCCCGCGGTGTCGATCCACAGGTCGGTGGCCCCGGGCAGGGAGTGGTCCGGACGCAGGTCGAGCGCGAACGTCGCCGTCCGCCACTTCTTCGTGTTCCGCAGCTTCACCGACGGCGTGGACCCGTCCGCGTGCCGCAGCCGGAAGCTGCCCCGGCCCGCGTCCCGGTAGGTGACCTTCACCAGCACCGGGTGGGAGGTGTCGGAGGACAGGAACGCCGGATCCAGCCGGAACGCCAGCGAGCGGTCCCCGGCCGACCGCTTCGTGCGCAGGCCCTCGTACGCCTTCCCGTTCTCCTTCGTCGGGTCGCCGGTGTGCGTGTCGACCTTCGTGCGGTGGGCCACCGCGCCCGGCGTGTCCACCTGGACGAGCCAGCGCTCGAGGTTGCGCACCCAGGGCCGGTTCTTCCAGCTCCGTCCCGCGATCGGCGCCTCGGCCCAGTAGGTGTCCTGCGCGTCCCGCAGTGCGACCCACGCGTCCGGGGCCGTGGCCGCCTGCTGGCCGAGCGACAGCCGCACCCAGTCCCAGTGGTCGGGGTAGCGGGAGAGGTAGGAGTCGCCCGGCACGACGTAGAGCCAGTTCAGCTGCAGTTGCAGCGCCTTCAGGTTGCTGTGTATGACGTCGTACTTCAGTTTCTTCGCGTGGTACCCGCAGTCGGTGTAGCACTCGTTCTCGCTCGCGAAGACCTGGGGCGAGCCGGTGGCGTCCCGGGTGAGCGTGAGGTGGCCGTCCGGTTGTACCTGCGAGCCGTAGGCGGGCGTCTCGCCGAGGTGGAAGTTGAACTCCTCCGTGATCCCGGTGCGCACCCCGAACCCGTGCCGGACGGCCGCGGTGGCGAGCCGGTCCTCCGCAGGGCCGAACGGCCCCCACGGGTAGTCCTCGCCGGTGAACACCAGTTGCCCCACCCGGTCGCCGGCGATGTCGGCCAGGTCGTCCAGCATCCGCGCGTACCAGGCCAGGTAGGCCTCCTCGGTGAGCAGGTGCTGCTTCACCGCCTTCGTGATGATGTCGTAGTCGAACTCCACCCACGTGAACCCGCCGGGCACGTAGGCGAACCGGAAGTCCGGGTCGGCGAGGACTCCGGAGTCGACGAGCAGCTTCCGCCAGGTGTCCCGCAGCGCCGACCACACGCAGTCGTCCCAGATCGGCAGGTGCTTCTCGCCCTCGTAGTCCGGGCCGATGCCGCTCACCCCGCATTTCGTGACCACCCAGGCCGGCGCCCAGTCGACGCCGCTGGCGAACAGGCGCAGCCAGTACGGACCCGCCCCGGCCAGCTGGTCGCCCAGCGGCGCGAACCCCATGCCCTCGGCCTTCCCCGTGGAGGCCAGGTCGAGCGGTCCGTCCTCGGTGGGCGCGATCTGCCGCCAGGTCACGTCGACCGAGCGCACCGGCACGTGGTTCCGGCTCGAGGCGTCCTCGGAGAAGAAGCCGGAGAACGCGGCCGGGCGAACCCATGCGGGCATCGTCCAGTCGTCGCCGGTGTGCACGACCGGCCTGGCGCCGGCCGGGACGGACGCCGGGTAGCGGGGTCCGGAGGAGTCGTCCGCGGTGGCCCCCGACGGCGTGGCGGCGGGGGTGAGCGAGGGGGCGGGAGCTGCGGGCGCGCCGGAGACCAGCACCAGGGTGGCGGCTGCGACGGCCAGGAACCGGCGGCCGGGGGGTGTCGGCATGCGTCCAGCGAACCCCGTCCACGCGCCCGTGTCCACAAGCGAGGCCCGGAATCAGTGCAGGGACGCGTCCGCGGGGCCGAGCCGCCAGTCCAGGAACCGGGCGCTGAACCCGGCCCGGGTCGGCGCGCACAGGAACGGGCCGGCACCCGCCTCGCCGCCGACGAACGGTGCCACCCGGACCAGCCGGAACGGCTCGTCGTCGACCCGGGCCCGGACGGTGAGCGACTCCGCGGCGCGGCTGACCCGGATGGTCACGCTGCGCCCGTTCCAGTCCACCGGGGCGACCGACCAGTCCGAGCGTTCCAGGGTCACCACCGCGCCGAGGTTCAGCACCCCGTCGGCGAACTCCAGCCCCGCCTTCACCCAGTGCTCGGCATCGGCGCGGACGAACACCCCGGCCTGGTCGAACTGGCCGGTGAACGTCGTGCGGAGGGTCACCTCGACGGCCTCGCCCACGGCCAGCGGGGCGAGCAGGGCGTGCTCGGTGTCGTGGACGAACCCGTAGGAGGTGTGCCGCCACGCATCGGACTCGGCGACCGCCGTGGCGGTGAGCCCGCTCGCGTCCTTGACGACGGCCGCCGGCGGGTTCGTCCACACGCCCTCGGCCCACGCCACCGCCGACGTGTCGGGATCCGGACCGGCCAGGGGCGGCCGGGATTCCGGAGAGCCGGGCGTCACCCGGTCACCTCGACGCCGGCCGCGGCGAAGTCCGCGAGCGTGGTGCCGAGCCGGTCGGGTGCAACGGCCGCGGTGAGGTCCAGCCGGACGCGGACCGCGAGCCCGGCCTTCGCGGCGTCCAGCGCGGTGGCCCGGACGCAGTAGTCGGTCGCGATCCCCACCACGTCCACGGACTCGACGCCGTGGTTGGCGAGCCACTCGGCGAGGCCCTCGCCCCCGCAGGCGCCCTCGAAGCCGGAGTAGGCGGCCGCGTACTCGCCCTTGTCGAAGACGGCGTCGAACGGGGTGGCCGCCAGGGCCGGGTGCAGCTCGGCGCCCGGCGTGCCCGCGACGCAGTGCACGGGCCAGGAGTCGACGAAGTCCGGGGTGGCGGAGAAGTGCGGTCCGGGGTCGATGTGGTGGTCGCGGGTCGCGACGACCTCGTCATAGCCGTGGTCGCCCGCCAGCAGGCGGGCCACCCGCCCCGCGACGGCGGCGCCGCCGGACACGGCCAGCGAACCCCCCTCGCAGAAGTCGTTCTGCACGTCGACGACGATCAGCGCCCGGCTCACCGCACCTCCTCCCTCGCATACGGGTTCTCCGCCGGACCGCCGGCCTCGTCCAGCAGGATGGTGGGCAGCGCGGGCTCGCCCTTGCTCATCTTCAGCGCGGACTGCGGCAGTTCGGCACGGGCCTGGCGGTGCCGCTCCCGGGCGGTCTCGAGGGGCTCACGTCCGACGGCGCGTCCCTTCGCCATCAGCTGCACCAGCAGTGGACGGTCGTTGCCGTCGTTCTCCGGCGGAGCGCCGACGCCCACGACCTCGGCCTCGGCCCTGCCCCGCTTCCCGAGCCGGCGCAGCGCGTACTTGCGTCCGCCGACCGAGGCCTTTCCGGCGCTCTTCTTGGCCACCGGTTCCAGTTCGGCGTCCCTGTCCTCCGAGGACGCCCGGGCGACCAGCTTGTACACGAAGCCGCACGTCGGGGCGCCCGAGCCGGTGACCAGGGAGGTGCCGACCCCGTAGGCGTCCACGGGGGCCGCGCGCAGCGCCGCGATCTGGTGCTCGTCGAGGTCGGAGGTGACGATGATCTTCGTCCTGGTCGCGCCGAGCGAGTCGAGCAGCGCCCGCACGTCCGCGGCCTGCTCGGCGAGGTCACCCGAATCGAGCCGGATCGCGCCCAGCTTGCCCTTGCTCAGCCGGACGCCGGTGCGCACCGCCTCCTCGATGTCGTAGGTGTCCACCAGCAGCGTGGTGCCCTTGCCGAGGGTCTTCAGCTGGGCCTTGAACGCGTCCTCCTCGCTGTCGTGCAGCAGGGTGAAGGAGTGGGCCGCGGTGCCGACGGTGGGGATGCCGTAGTGGCGTCCCGCCTCGAGGTTGGACGTGGAGGCGAACCCCGCCACGTACGCGGCCCGCGCCGCGGCCACGGCCGCGTACTCGTTGGTGCGCCGGCTGCCCATCTCGATGCAGGGACGCTCGCCCGCCATCGCCGTCATCCGGGACGCGGCGGACGCCACCGCGCAGTCGTAGTTGTAGATGCTCAGCAGCAGCGTCTCGAGGATGCACGTCTCGGCGAAGCTGCCCTCGACGATCAGCAGGGGCGAGCCGGGGAAGTACACCTCGCCCTCCGGGTAGCCCCACACGTCGCCCTTGAACTTGTAGTGGCTGAGCCACTCGGCGAGGTCGGTGTCGATCACGTTCCGCTCGAGCAGGTAGTTCAGGGTCTCCTCGTCGAACCGGAACGCCTGGATCGCGTCCAGCGCACGTCCCACCCCTGCCACCACGCCGTAGCGCCGACCCTCGGGAAGGCGCCGGGCGAACAACTCGAACACGCTGCGCCGGAACGCCGTCTGGGAGCGGAGGGCCGCCCGCACCATCGTGAACTCGTAGTGGTCGGTCAGCATCGCCGTGGTCGCGGGCGCGCCCGTCGGCGTGGTCAGCAGGGTCATGATGGCCAGACTAGAACGCTCCCACCGTCCGGTGACGCCCCGGTGGGATTCTCATCGGCAGGGCATGCCAGAATGGCCGGGTGGCAGGCGAGAACGCACCGGCCCAGCCCGGAGGGGCGACCGCGGTATCGGAGCGGCCGGCCCCCTCGGCCCTGACCGGGTGGGTGACGATCGTGTGGGACGACCCGGTGAACCTGATGAGCTATGTCACCCACGTGTTCTCCTCCTACTTCGGGTACCCCGAGGAGAAGGCCACCGACCTGATGCTGCAGGTGCACAACAACGGCAGGGCCGTGGTGTCGACGGGCAGCCGCGAGCAGATGGAGACCGACGTGGACGCGATGCACGGCTTCGGGCTGTGGGCCACGCTGGAGCCGGCCTGATGCGGGGGTTCCGCCGGTCGGGGCCGATGATCACGATGAAGCTCACCGACTACGAGGTCACGCTGCTCGAGTCGCTGGTGGAGCAGTTCGCGGGGCTGCTCGAGGCCGACGGGGAGCCGGCCGTCCCCGAGGACCCGTTCGAGCGCTGGCAGGCCGAACTGGACGAGCCGGAGCCCCTGGACCGGTCCGACCCGGTGATCCGGCGGCTGTTCCCGGACGCCTACGGCGACGACGCGGCCGCGTCCGAGGAATTCCGGCGGCTCACCCAGTCACGGCAGCGGGCCGACCGGCTGGGCCAGGCCGAGGTGGTGCTCACCGCGTTGCGCGACAGCGAGGCGGGCACGCGCCCGGTGCAGGTGCGGGTGATCGAACTCGACACCTGGCTGAAGACGCTCACCGCCGTCCGGCTCAGCCTGGCCGTGCGGCTCGGCATCCGGACCGCCGACGACATCGACGACCTGGACGCCCTGGACGAGGCCGATCCGCGCAGCTACCTCTACCGCGTCTACGAGTGGATCGCCTACCTCAGCGAGAGCCTGCTCGGCCTGCGCTGACCCCGCCCGGACGAGGCGTCGAGAACCTTGCCAGAGGGGGTATGTTTTTGGAGACAAGATGCGCACGTTATTAGATAAGGCTAACCTTACGCACATGTACGTAGGCATGGACCTGGTGAGCGCCCCGCTGCGCACGTCCCTGACCCTGCTCGAGTCGGAAGCACCCGAGGGGACGAGGGCGCGCCTGGCGTCCCTCGGCTTGCGCGTGGGCACCCGGTTCTCGCTGCTGCAGAGGACCGCGGGCGGGGGACGGGTCGTCCTGGTCGGCGGCTCCCGGATCGCGCTGGGCTCCCAGCTGCTGCACCAGCTGCGCGCGGAGGTCGCGCGCTGATGGCCCTGACCGAACAGCAGCCGCCGCGGAACCTGAACCTGATCATCCACTCGGCACCGGCGCCGTCGGTGAAGGCCTGCTGCCGCACCACGACGAACGGGGGAGCAGGTCCCGACGCGCCCGTGGTGGCGCTGGTCGGGGCACCGAACACCGGCAAGTCCACCCTGTTCAACGCGCTCACCGGCGCGCGCGTGACGATGGGCAACTGGCCCGGCACCACCGTCGAGGTGTCCCGCGGCGTCTGGAAGACGACCCAGTCCGCGGCCAGTTGCACCTGTGAGGAGTGCACCTGCGACCCGGACGAGAAGCGCCTCGAGATCACCCTGATCGACCTGCCCGGGGCGTACTCGCTCGAGCCGCACTCACCGGACGAGGCGCTCACCCGCGACCTGCTGGTCGACGTCCCCGCCACCGAGCGGCCCGACCTGTGCGTGGTCGCCTGCGACGCGTCCCGGCTCGCGAACAGCCTCTACCTGGTCGCGCAACTGCGCGAGCAGGGCCTCGCGATGCTCGTGGCGCTGACCATGCTGGACGTGGCCGACAAGCGCGGCACGGAGATCGACCTCGCCGCACTGTCCGAGGCGCTCGGCTGCCCGGTGATCGGCATCGACCCGCGCCGTCGTGCCGGACTCGAGGCGCTCGCCGGCGCCGTCCGCGAGGCGATCATCGAACCCGCGCCCGCGCCGCGTCCGGTGCCGGACACCACGGACGCGCTCGAACTCGACGACGACCGGTTCGGCTGGATCGCCGCCGCGGTCGAGGCCGGCACCCGGGCCCCCGCCGAACAGCCGCGCACCTGGTCGGACCGGGTGGACCGCTGGGTGACCGCGCCCGTGCTGGGGCCGCTGATCTTCCTCGTGGTGATGTGGGCGGTGTTCCAGGTCACGACGGTGGTCGCCGCGCCGCTCCAGGACCTGCTGGACGGGCTGTTCTCCGGGCCTGTCTCGGCCGGGGCGACGTGGCTGATCGGCGCGATCGGGCTGGGCGGCACGTGGGTCGAGGGCCTCGTCGTGGACGGGCTGATCGCCGGCGTGGGCATGCTGCTCACGTTCGTTCCGCTGATGACGCTGATGTTCGTCCTGCTGGCCCTGCTGGAGGACTCGGGCTACCTGGCCCGGGCCGCCGTGGTCACCGACCGGCTGATGCGCTCGATCGGCCTGCCCGGACGGGCGTTCCTGCCCCTGATCGTGGGCTTCGGCTGCAACGTGCCGGCGATCTCGGCGACCCGCATCCTGCCCGGCGCGCGGCAGCGCGTGCTCACCGCCCTGCTCGTGCCGTTCACGTCCTGCACGGCGCGGCTGACCGTGTTCGTGATGCTGGGCAGCATCTTCTTCGGCGAGTACGCAGGCACGGCCGTCTTCGCCATGTACGTGATCTCGATCCACCTCGTCGTGCTCGCCGGGCTGGTGCTGCGGCGCACACTGTGGCGGACGATGGGCACCGAGCCGCTGATCATCGACCTGCCCGCCTACCAGGTGCCGACGCTGCGGCTCACTGCCTCGGTGACCTGGCTGCGGCTGAAGGGGTTCCTGCAGACCGCGTCCGGCATCATCGTGGCCGCGGTCGCCGCGGTCTGGCTGCTGCAGTCGATCCCGGTGCAGGCGGGGCAGGCGTTCGGGGAGGTCCCGGTCGAGGACTCGGTCTACGGCGTGGCCGCGCAGGCCATCGCGCCCGTGTTCACCCCGGCCGGGTTCGGCTCGTGGCAGACCGCCTCCACCCTCGCCGTCGGGTTCGTGGCGAAGGAGGCGGTGATCTCGTCCTGGGCGCAGACCTACGCGGTCGCGCAGCCGGACGGCGGTGCCCCGGGTGCGCTGGGCACGGCGGTGATGAACTCGTTCACCGAGTCGTCCGGCGGCCATCCGATCCCCGCGGCGCTGGCGTTCATGGTGTTCCTGCTCGCCTACACGCCGTGCGTGGCGACCGTGGCCGCGCAGTGGCGCGAGATCGGCCCGAAGTGGACGATGTTCGGGATGGGCATGCAGCTGGTCACCGCCTGGGTGCTCGCGGTGGCCGTCTTCCAGGTCGGGAGGTTGTTCTGGTGAACGCAGGACCGTTGAGCCGGGTGCTGGCCGAGGTGGAGGCCGGTACTCCGACCGTCACGCAGATGGCCCGCAACCTCGGGCTGGACGAGGCCGTCGTGCGCGCGGCCGTCGAGCACCTGGTGCGCTCGGGACGCATCGAGTCCCGCGAGCTCTCGCTGGGCTGCCCGCCGTCCGGTTGCGGCAGTTGCGCGGTGGCGTCCGAGGGCGGCGGCTGCGGCCACCCCGAGGTCGTCGCGGGACGCCGTCCCGGCCTGGTCATGCTCAGCCTGAGCCGCCGCGTCGCCTGACGTGGACCGAATCAGGAACCGTCCCCAATCCGGTCCGGACCGA
>JAXGTK010000091.1:0-11007 GCA_040774965.1 Propionicimonas sp.
CGGTGCTGGCCGGGCTGGACGTGTTCGTCGAGCGCCAGGACGCGCCGCCGGCGACGTTCCTGGCCGCGCTCGGCGAGGACGCGTCCTACGCCGCGTCGCAGTTGCCGGTCTGGACGCTGATCGCGGCCTGCGCGAGCGTCCTGCTGGTTGTGCCGGTACTCACGCTCGGTGCAGCGGCGGCCCGGATGGGCGCGCTGGGCCGCGACCGGCGGCTGGCCACGCTGCGGCTGCTCGGGGTCTCCGGGGGCCAGGTCGTCGCGCTCAGCGCGCTGGAAACCATGCTGGCGGCCGCGGCCGGCGCGGTGCTGGGGCTCGTGGGCTACCTGGCGACCCTGCCGCTGTGGGCGGGGACCACCTTCCAGGCCACGCCGCTGTCCGCGGCCGAGATGCTGCTGCCCGGGTGGGCGCTGGCGTCGGTGGCCGGGCTGGTGGTCGTGCTGGCCGGGATCAGTTCGGTGAGTGGCCTGATGCGGCTGCGGATCTCCCCGCTCGGGGTGGCGCGGCGCCAGCCGCGTCCGGCGCTGAGGCTGTGGCGCTTCCTGGCCCTGCCGCTGGTCGTGGTGGCCTGGCTGGTACTGGCGCCGATGCTGAGCTTCACGGGACAGTTCGTGTTCAGCGCGACGGTGGTCGTGGTGGCGTTGGCGCTGTTCATGGGGGTGATCAACCTGCTGGGGCCGTGGGCGTTGCAGCTGGCCGGTCACCTGCTGGCCCGCTCGGGGCGCCCGTTCATGCTGCTCGCCGGACGCCGGCTGCTCGCCGATCCGAAGGGCGCGTGGCGCTCGGTGTCGGGGCTGGCGTTCGTCGGTTTCACCGGTGGCGCGCTGGTCACCCTGCCGGACTTCGGGGCGTTCACCGACGACCCGTTGGTCCGGATCCTCGCTGACGACCTGCGCACCGGCACCTACCTGACGCTGGCGATCGCGTTCGTGGTGGCGGCCGCGTCCACTCTGCTGAACCAGGCGTCCGCGGTGCTCGACCGGCGCCGGGAACTGCAGCAACTCGACAACCTCGGCGTCCCGGTGGTGCTGCACGACCGCGTCCGGTTCGTGGAGGTCGTGGTACCCGCGGCGCTGGCCGCGCTCGGGTCCGGCCTGCTGGCGGTGTTCTTCTTCGACCTGCTGCCGAGGGCCGGCTCCAGCCAGTTCGGAGTGTTCGCCTTCCTCGGTGCGCTCGCCGCCGGCATCGCGCTGGTCTGGGCCGCTGGCGAGGCCTGCCGTCCGCTCGTCCGCACCGCTGTGGCCGGCACCGGCCCGCGTCCCGACTGACCGGGGACGGTTCCTTTCCGGTTCGGATGGTCTGTCCCCATTTTGGTTCGGGGGGACGGTTCCATTCCGGTTCAGTCGCTGACAAGGGGTGGAGCACTGTGAACCGTAATGGGGACGCACCCGTGAACCGGAAAGGAACCGTCCCCGTGAACCGGAAGGGAACCGTCCCCGCAAACCGGAAGCGAACCGTCCCCGGGCGGCCGACACGCTGGTGCGAGCGGGCGTGATCGTGGCGACCCCGGCGGGCGCGGGCATCACGAACTCGTCTGCGGACCGGCCTCTGGCACGGGCGGACGTCCGGACGCGAGTCCGGACGCGGGGTACGCGGAAAATGATCAGAAATTCCTGGTGACCACCCGTAACCAAATCCGCCCGCCCACCGGTAACCCCATCGGAAAGGCATCTGGATGGGCATCGACAACAGCGACTTCGACCGGCTGGCAGCCGGCGAGACGCTGCGCGACGATGCAGCGGTGTCCGCGTTCCTCGACGATCTGCGGTCGGCCTACCCCCCGGGGTCGACCGCAGGGATCGAGGCCGGGCACCTCGCCGCCGTGGCCCGCGAAGTCCGGAGCCTCCCGGCAACGGCCCGGTCCACTGGCGCCAACGTCGTCAGTATGAGGGCGGCCCGGTTCCGCCGTGTCCTGGTCTCCTCCGTCGCCGGCTCAGTCGTCCTGCTCACCGCAGGGGTCGGGGCCGCCGCAGCCATGGGCTTCAATCCGATCGCGCAACTGGTCGCCCCCCGCATCGACCAGCACATGCCGGTCACTCCGCCGGCCCTACCGTCCGCAGGCAACCCCTCCGCCCCGGACGGGGGCCGGCCCGGTCACAAGCCCAGCTCGGCCCCGTCCGTCCCGCCGACCTCCGTGCCGACGCCGACCGGCACTCCCACCGACGCGACGACAGCCGACCCGACCGAGTCCGCGAAGCCCGAGAAGGTGAAGAAGGACAAGAAGGACAAGACCGACAAGGTCAAGAAGGACAAGAAGGACAAGACCGACAAAACCAAGGACAAGAAGGACAAGACGGACAAGACCAACAACGGCACGAAGAAGACCTCCCCCTAATGGTCGCAATGCCGCTGTAGTGCAGATCCCCCCGACCTGCACGATGTAGGAAGCGCAAGAAAGACTCCGACTGCGGAACCCCTCCCGTACCGGTCGAGAGTTGGGGCGCTGAAGCGCCGGGCTGGTTCCCCCGTACCAGCCCGGCGCTTATCATTGTCCGTACCAACTTCCCCGAGAAGATCTCGCAATACATATGTCACTCGGACCGCGTTTCGACCAGGTCCTCTCGGCCGCCACCGAGGGGTCGGACTGGGCGTGGGCCGAACTCTATCGGGACCTGGCGCCGCAACTGCTGAGCTTCCTGCGCAGCCAGGGCTGCCCCGACCCCGAGGACTGCCTGGGTGAGACCTTCGTGCATCTCGTGCGCGGCCTGGCGAACTTCTCCGGTGACGAGGCGGCCTTCCGGGCCTGGGTGTTCACGGTGGCTCGCAGCCGGCTCGTGGACGCGTGGCGCAGTGCGGGACGCCGGCCCAGCGTGCCGATGGCCGACCCGACCGAGGGTCGCGTCCCGCTGCACGTCGTCGACGCCGCGGACGAGGACCTGATGCGACGGATCTCGGTCGATGAGGTGCTCACCACGCTCACCGCCGACCAGCGGATGGTGCTGGTGCTGCGCGTCGTCCAGCAGTTCTCCCTGCAGGAGACCGCCCGGATCGTCGGCAAGAACGAGGGCGCGGTGAAGCTGCTGCAGCACCGCGCGCTGGCCTCCCTGCGCCGGACGTTCGCCGACCGTGCCCACTCCGGGGCGCTCGAACGCAGGCTGGTCTGAGGCAGCGTTCAGGCGAGCTGGACGGCCCGGACCACGATCGCGGCGACCGTGAGCACGGCCAGGCCGGCGAGCCCGAGCCACTGGATGCGGGCCCGGTCCTTGCGTGGCGCGTAGACGATGATCGCCGTGGCCGCCATGCCGCCCAGCAGGCCGCCGATGTGACCCTGCCAGGAGATCCCCGAGTTGACGAAGGTGAAGACGAGGTTGATCGCCAGCCAGGTGAACGCGACCCGCAGGTCGGCCTTCACCTTCAGTCCGACCACGACCAGAGAGCCGATCAGGCCGAAGATCGCGCCGGACGCGCCGAGCGTCTGGGCGGTCGGCTCGGAGAACCACATCACGGCCATCGAGCCGGTCAGTGCCGAGAGCAGGTACACCGCGAGGAACCGGACGCGACCGAGCGCGGCCTCCATCGGCGGGCCGAGGAACCACAGCGAGATCATGTTCATGCCGATGTGCCACACCTCGACGTGGGTGAACGCGGACGTGATCACCTGCCACCACGCCCCGCTGGCCACGCCGGCCTGCCACGCCCCGCCGACGATCGCACAGCGGGCGGCCGTGGTGGCGCTCGGGTACCACTTGGTCGGGTCGGTCGCGCTCAGGCAGACACCGCCCGGCTCCAGCGCGAGCAGGTTCGTGATCGCGTCGCCCCCGATCAGGATCAGCGCCCAGACCGCCACGTTGATGCCGATCAGCACGAAGGTCGTGAGGCGGGGGTTCGTGCTGCGCGTCCCGCCGTAGGGGCCCTCGTGCTGCCGGGTCTGCTTCGCGAAAGACGCCACGCACTCGGGGCACTGGAAGCCGACGGCGGCACTGATCATGCAGTCGCCGCAGATCGGGCGTCCGCAGCGCTGGCACCGGATGTAGGTGGGTCGGTCGGGATGGCGGTAGCAGCCGTAGGCGACGGGCTGCTGCGGCTGGGTCATGCGATGCACGATACCCGGCCGATAATGGATGCATGGCAGGCAAGCGGGTGGCGCTCGTGCTGGGCTCCGGCGGGGCGCGCGGTTATGCCCACATCGGGGCGATCCAGGTGCTCGCCGAGCGGGGCCACGAGATCGTCGCGGTGGCGGGCAGTTCGATGGGTGCGCTGGTCGGCGGGCTGTTCGCGTCCGGGAAGCTGGGCGACTACACCGACTGGGTCACCGGACTGTCGCAGCGGGACGTGCTGCGGCTGCTCGACCCGACTCTGTCCGGACCCGGCGCGATCCGGCTGGAGCGGGTGCTGGCCCGGATGAGCGAGATCCTCGACGGGGCCCTGATCGAGGAGCTGCCGATCCCCTACACCGCCGTCGCCACCGACATCGGGGCCCGCCGCGAGGTCTGGTTCACCTCGGGCCCGCTGGACGTCGCGATCCGGGCGTCCGTCTCGATCCCGGGGTTGATCACGCCGATCATGGTGAACGGACGGCTGCTCGTGGACGGGGGCGTGCTCAACCCCGTCCCGATGGACCCGGTGATCGGTACCGATGCGGACTTCACTCTGGCGGTGGCGCTGGGCGGGGTGCGCAACCGCCACTTCGAGGCCACGCCGACCAGGGAGACCTCGGAGCAGCGTCCGCCGAACGAGTGGCTGGACCGGTTCATGAAGAGCGCGGCCGGGGTCTGGGAGAACGACTTCGTGGCGTCCATCCTGGCCCGGTTCTCCCGGCCCGCGCACGAGCTCGAGGAGCCCGCGGAGCCCGCGTTCGCGCCGCCGCCGCCCGGACTGGGGATCGCCGACGTGACGTCGATGTCGCTGGACGCCATGGGCTCGCTGATCACCCGGTTCCGACTCGCCACGCTGCCCCCGGACGTGCTGGTCACCGTTCCGGCCGACGCTGCGCGGGCGATGGACTTCCACCGCGCCCACGAATTGATCGAGCTCGGCCGCACGCTCACCGAGGCCGCCCTCGACGAGACCGACATCGACGACTGAACGTCACGGTCGCGGACGAACCGTCCCCGGGTCCGTCCCCCTTTCGGTTCGCGGGGACGGTTCCGTTCTGGTTCGCGGGGACGGTTCTTTTCTGGTTCGCGGGGACGGTTCCTTTCCGGTTCAGGGCTCCGTCCCTTGTCAGCGACTGAATCAAGAAGCGAGCCGTCCCGGGGAATCGCCTGTGAACCGGAACGGGGACAGACCAGGTGAACCGGAAAGGAACCGTCCCCCTTCCGGTTCAATCGGGCCGTCGTGAGTCGAAAGTGAACTGGAAAGGAACCGTCCCCGGACCGCCGGCGGCCCGGGGACGGCCGGCACGACAGTTGGTCGGCTACGCGCCGACGTCGTGGAGGTGGTGGACGAGGTCGTGCAGCATGTAGCGGCCGAGGGTGTCCAGGGTGAACTCCGAGCCGTTGCTGCGGGTGCCGGGACGCTGCCACTCCGGCTCGGCGACAGCGGACCAGGCAGCGGCGTTCTCCTCGGCGGACGCGGCGAGTTCGGCAGCCACGGTGGCCGGGTCCTGTTCCCAGTAGCGCTCGGACAGCGCGGTGGTGTCCTGGTCCCAGTTGGGGAACACCGGATTGTCCTCGGCGCGGATCAGCCGGTTGCGGAGGGTGAAGATCCGCAGCACGTCACGGACGTGGCAGCCGTACTCCAGCGGCGACCACACCCGGGGCGCGGGACGCGTCCTCGCCTCCGGACGGGCCAGCACCTGCGCCCACGGTGCGGCAGCGGCCCGGACCAGGCCGGGCAGGTCGTGCGCGTCCACGTCGGTGGCGAGGTAGCCGCACTCCGGGCACGGACGCTCCAGCACGAACGTCCAGTCCTTGTCGTCGGGTTCGGGAGCCTGCGGGGTCTGCATCGGCTCAGGATAGGTGCCCGACGGCATCCTCAGTACGACCGATCCCGAGTCGAGGTCGAGTGGCTTCGGCCCCGAACCGCCCTTGTCCGCCTCGACGACCAGCATCTTCTCGGTGTCCAGTTGCTCGCGGGTGTGCCGCAGGCCGGGGTTGAAGATCTCGAAGAAGTCGCTCATACCCTCGTCAACGCTGGACGAGGTCGGAGAACTCCGCGACCCGGTGCAGGGAGACGCCGTTGCGCTGTTCAGCGGCGAGGGTGTGGCCCGATCCGGAGGAGAGCATCAGCAGCGGAGCCATGCCCGGATCCCGGGTGTAGATGGTGATCTGCAGCCCCCGGGTCGGCTGCTCGTAGGGCAACTCGGTGGCCAGCCGACCCGTCAGGGGGGCGTTCGCCGCCCGGTTCGGGTCGCTCCAGGTACGGGCGATCGTCGCCATCGACTCCTCGTCCACCTCGACCCACACCGACCAGACGAACACGTCCGGTTCGGGCTCGACCACGGGCAGCTGGATGTGCCCGCGGATGAAATGCCTGGTCACGCCGCGGTGGGGGAGGATGCAGACATCCGGCGTGAGCTCGGCCTCCAGCCGCTCACCCTCGCTGACGGCCAGCCACGCGTCCGGTGCGGACGTACCGAGGACGCGGGTCAGGCTGCGGTGCACCTGCTGGCAAACGCGACATGGCGCGTCCGAACCGCCGATCACAGGCACCATGCGGTCCATCCTCCACCCCCACCGGTGGCCCCGTCGGGAAAAGCCCCAGATTGTTACCTGTGGACCGGTTGGGGTTGCGTGGGCTCTTCTGCGTTCGGCCGGGGAGGCTCCCGGACCGCGGGCGCGGTACTCCGGACGGCGCTGCGCGGGTTAGGTTGGCGGTCATGCAGCTCGGGGTCGACTTCGGAACCACTCGCACCATCGTCGCCCACGCCGACCGGGGCAACTACCCGGTGGTGGGCTTCGTCGACGCGGCCGGTGACAGCCACGAGTACTTCCCGTCCCTGATCGCCCTGGACGGCACCCGACTCGTCCACGGTTTCGAGGCGCTCGCCGCCGCGCGCCGGGGCGCGGCACACCTGCGTTCGGTGAAGCGGCTGCTCGGCGAGCCGACGGTCGGCGCAGACACCCCGGTGCGGGTCGGGGACGCGACGTTCCCGCTGCTGTCGGTGCTCACCGGCTTCCTGTCCGCGCTGCGCGTCGCGCTCGGCTCCGCGTCCAACATCGGCCCGGAGTTCGCGGCCGGAGCCGCCCCCGCGACGGTCGTCTCCGTGCCCGCCCACGCGCTCGGCGCCCAGCGCTTCCTGACCCTGGAGGCGTTCCGGCAGGCCGGCTTCGAGGTGTCCGGGCTGGTCAACGAGCCGTCGGCGGCCGGGTTCGAGTACACCCACCGGCAGGGCCGGACGCTGAACTCGCGGCGCAACCAGGTGCTGGTCTACGACCTCGGCGGTGGCACGTTCGACGCGTCCCTGGTGGAGGTGGCGGGCGTCCGCCACGACGTGGTCGGATCGGTCGGCGTGAACCGGCTCGGCGGGGACGACTTCGACCGGGTGCTCGCCGGGTTGGCGCTCGAGGCGTCCGGCGCTCCGGAACTGGACGAGGGGGAGTGGCGGCAGCTGCTGGAGGAGAGCCGGGAGGCGAAGGAGCGGCTGAGCCCCCAGTCGAAGCGGATCACGGTCGAGGTGGCCGGTGCACCGGCCACGGTCGCCGTCGACGACTTCTACGCCGCGGCGACCGGGCTGGTGCAGTCCAGCCTCGACGCGATGGCGCCGCTGGTCACCGACCTGGCCGACGAGGTGGACACCATCGGCGGGCAGGTGGCGGGCATCTACCTGGTGGGCGGCGGGAGCGGGCTGCCGCTGGTGCCGCGACTGCTGCGGGAGCGGTTCGGCCGGCGCGTGTTCCGCTCGCCGTACCCCGCCGCGTCCACGGCGATCGGGTTGGCGATCGCGGCCGACCCGGCGTCCGGCTACTCGCTGAACGACCGGCTGTGGCGCGGGTTCGGCGTCTTCCGGGAGCTGGACGCGGGGCGCGCGGTCGGCTTCGACCAGCTGGTCGACCGCAACACCGCGCTGCCGGACCACGGCGAGCTGGTCGTCGTCCGGCGCTACCGGGCTGCGCACAACGTGGGCTGGTTCCGGTTCGTCGAGTACGCGGCGGTGGACGCGGACGGCGAGCCGCGAGGCGACCTCGCCCCGTTCGCCGAGGTGCGCTTCCCGTTCGACCCGTCGCTGCAGGGACGCTATGTGCTGGACGCGGTGCCGGTGGAGCGCCGGGACCACGGCCCGCTGGTCGAGGAGTCCTACCGCGTCGACCCGAACGGCATCGTCAGCGTCCGCCTGAGCGACCTCGACACCGGCTACAGCCAGGTCTACGGCCTCGGTCACTGATCCGGCTGCCCGCGACCTGCGCGCCGGCCCTCCGCCCCTGACCTCCGTCCCCGGAGCGGTCCGGGAATCCCCGGAGCGGTCCGGGGACGGTTCCGTTCCGGTTCAGGGGGACGGTTCCTTTCCAGTTCACGGGAACCGTCCCCATTTCGGTTCACAGAGCGTTCTCCCTTGTCGGGGCCTGAACCAGAAAGGAACCGTCCCCGCGAACCGGAACAGGGGACACATCTTGCGAACCGGAAAGGAACCGTCCCCGCGAACCGGGGGGACGGTTCCTTTCCGGTTCAGGCGGCTACTCGTTCGTGAGTTCGACGACCTGGCGTGCGCCACGGTGGCGGAAGGTGAACTTCAGTCGCGTCCAGTGCTCGGGCAGGCGCGGATCGACCGTCCAGCCGTCCTTCGCCAGGCGGAGCCCGGCGAACCCGAACACGACCGCCTGCCACAGTGCACCCGCCGACGCGCCGTGGATGCCGTCGGACGCATCGCCGCGCAGGTCCTTCAGATCCGTACGGGCGGCCCGCAGGAAGCGCGCGTACGCGGTCCCGAGGTCTCCGGCCCGGGCCGCGACCGCCGCGCTCACGCCCGGTCCGAGACTGGAGCCGTGCTCGTGGTCGGTGCGCATGTCGTAGTAGTGGTGGTTGTCCGCCAGCGACTCCGGCGTGAACAGTTCGGGCAGCTGGAAGGCGAGCATCAACACGTCCGGCTGCTTCACCGTCCGGGTGAGCTGGACGCCGTCGGCGCCGTGCAGCGCCTGCATCGACAGCGTCCGGGACGGGCTGCGCAACCTCGCGTAGTCGACGTCCTCCAGGTCGAAGTAGCCGGAGAACTGCTCCATCACGCCGTTCACCACCCGGGGACGGGCGAGCCGGGACGCGACCTCGGCCCAGCGGCCCCGCTCCCCGTCGCCGAGCGCCAGCCGCCTGACCAGGTGTGCGGCCCGCCTCGGCGCGGTCCGCTCCAGCCAGCCCAGCACCAGGCCCGCCGTGCGCAGGTGCCAGGCCGCCATCAGGTTCGTGTAGGCGTCGTCATCGACGTGCTCGTGGTACTCGTCGGGGCCCACCACATCGCGCAGGTGGAAGCTGCCGTCAGCGTCCTGCCCGACCCTGGACGCCCAGAAGCGCGCCCCCTCCAGGACCAGTTCCACGCCCTGCTCGGCGAGGAACTGGTTGTCGCCGGTCGCCTCCCAGTACTGCATCACCGCGAACGCGATGTCGGCCGTGATGTGCAGCTCCAGGTCGGCCGACCAGACCCGCATCCGCTTGCGTGGGTCGATCAGGTCCTCGATCCACGCGGGGGTCACCTCGGCCCCGGTACCCGCGCTCTCCCACGGGAACTGGGCGCCTGCCCAGCCGCCGTCCACGGCTTTCGCGCGCGCGCCGGCGAGCCGGCGATACCGGTACGCGAGCATGTTGCGGGCGATGTCGGGCTGGGTGAACGTGAACACCGGCAGCATGAAGGACTCGGTGTCCCAGAACACGTGGTGCCGGTAGCCGAAGCCGGACAGGGTCTTCGCGCCGATGCTGGCGTCCTCGGTGACCCGAGGGGCGGCGCAGATCAGCTGGAACAGGCTGTAGCGGACGGCCAGCTGGGCCTCGGGATCGCCGTCGATCTCCACGTCGCACTCGGCCCACACGTGCGCCCAGGCCCGGCTCGACGCGGTCAGGGCGGCCATCCAGCCCTGCGCGTCCAACCGTGCCGCGACATCGCGCGCCACGTTGAGCGGCACGGTCGTACCGACGGCGGGCACGATCCCGACACTGCGGACGAGTTCCACCGGACGCCCGGCGCGGAGTCGCAGCCGGTAGTCCAGGGAGGGCTGTCCGTCCGCGTCGCCGGGGGTCACGTCCGCGTTCGTCGACAGCTGTGGACGCACCACGACCGCGACGGGGACGCCGGTCGACCGGGTCACCGCGACGAGCGCCAGGCCGTCCTCGCCGACCGATTGCCCGACCAGCCGCCAGTGCAGTCGTCCGGTGTTCTCCACGTGCAGGCTGGCGCTCGCCCGGAGGCGCACCTCGGCCTCGCCCCGGGTCAGCTCGAGCCGGGTGCGCAGCATCGCGCCGTACGGCTCGACCAGGCTGGTGAAGCGCTCGTGCCGTACGCGCAACGTGGCACCGGACCGGACCGGCCAGTCGTACTCGCGGCGCAGCACCCCGGTGCGCAGGTCGAGCGCCAGCCGGCTGCCGGACGCCTCCTCGGGACGGACGCGCGCCTCAGCCACCCACAGGTCCAGCCCCCACCAGCGGGGCAGGTTGGCGAGTTCGGTGGTGTGCCCGGGCAGGTCGTCCCAGACCCGATGCATGAAGGAGGCGGCGGTCTCTTGCGGATGCCCCTCCTCCGAGGTGCCCCGCAGGCTCAGGTTGCCGTTGCCGATGGTGAAGACCGTCTCCCGGTGGCCGATCCGGGCGCCCTCGAAACCGTCGTCGGTGACGATCCAGGCTGCGTCGCCGGGCGCGGCCGCGGAGTCTGTGGCAGGGTGTGCGTTCATTGCGCTCCTTGGGGTGGGGCGGCGCCGGGGGTGGTCGGCGTCGAGTCGATCAAAACACCGTTCGGGGCGGGCCCGTCAAGGGCGCGCCGGGACAGCGGCACCCGCCTGCGTCGCGCCGTCGCGGGGTGTCGGCGATCCGGACGCGGTCGCGGTCTGGCTAGCATGAGGTGGTTTCCCGAGCCGCGGACGCGGTGCGATGCAGGAGGTGGCGGTGGCCCGCGAGATCGACGTACGTCGGCGCCTGCCCAACGACATCGCC
>JAXGTK010000092.1:0-10947 GCA_040774965.1 Propionicimonas sp.
CCAGTTCGCGCGGGTGAAGGTGCCGACGATCCTGTCCCGCTTCGTCCCGCTCGGCGGCGGCCGATTCGTGCCGCTGGAGGACGTGATCGCGCAGCACCTGCACCAGCTGTTCTCCGGCATGCAGATCATCGAGCACAGCACGTTCCGGGTCACGCGCAACGAGGACGTGGAGGTCGAGGAGGACGACGCGGAGAACCTGCTCTTCGCCCTGGAGAAGGAGCTGCTGCGCAGCAAGGTCGGACGCCCCCCGGTGCGCCTCGAGGTCGAGGACGACATCGACGACGCCATGCTGGAACTGCTGATCAGCGAACTCGACATCTCCGAGAAGGAGGTCTTCCGGGTACCGAGCCCGCTCGACCTGACCGGGCTGTTCTCGATCGCCGACCTCGACCGGGAGGCGCTGCTCTACCCGTCCTTCCTGCCCAAGACCCACCCCGAACTGGCCGAGGTGGAGACCGCGCAGCCCGCCGACCTGTTCGCCGCGCTGAAGAACCGCGAGGTGCTGCTGCACCACCCCTACGACTCCTTCGCCACGTCGGTGCAGCGGTTCATCGAACAGGCGGCGGCCGACCCGGCCGTCCTCGCCATCAAGCAGACCCTGTACCGGACGTCGGGCGACAGCCCGATCATCGACGCCCTGATCGAGGCCGCGCAGGCCGGCAAGCAGGTGCTGGCGCTGGTCGAGATCAAGGCCCGCTTCGACGAGCAGGCGAACATCGCGTGGGCCCGCAAGCTGGAGAAGGCGGGCTGCCACGTGGTCTACGGCATGGTGGGCCTGAAGACCCACTGCAAGCTGTCGCTGGTGGTGCGCGAGGAGCCGACCGGCCTGCGCCGCTACGCCCACATCGGCACCGGGAACTACAACCCGAAGACGGCACGGCTCTATGAGGACATGGGGCTGCTCACGTCCAACGCGGTGATCACCGACGACGTCGCGCGGCTGTTCAACCACCTCTCCGGCATGGCGCAGGAGACCCACTACCGGCGGCTCCTGGTCGCGCCGCACGGAGTGCGCCGCGGCCTGATCGAGAGCATCAACAACGAGATCGCGAACCACCGCCAGGGCCTGCCCTCGGGGGTGCGGATCAAGGTGAACTCGATCGTGGACGAGGCCGTCACCGACGCCCTCTACCGGGCGTCGCAGGCCGGCGTCCCGGTCGACCTGTGGGTGCGCGGCATCTGCTCGGTCCGGCCGGGCGTGCGGGGGCTGAGCGAGAACATCCGGGTGCGCAGCATCCTGGGCCGCTTCCTCGAGCACAGCCGCCTGTACTGGTTCGCCAACGGCGGCGAGGCCGTGGTGGGGATCGGTTCGTCCGACCTGATGCACCGCAACCTCGACCGGCGGGTCGAGGTGATCGTCGGGCTGAACAACCCCCGCCACATCACCCAGATCGAGGGACTGTTCGACCTCGCGTTCGACCCGGGCACCGCGTCCTGGTGGCTGGAGGGCGACACGTGGACGCAGCGGACGCAGGGCGCCGACGGCACTCCCCTGCTCGACATGCAGGAGAACCTGATCGCCACGATGGGCCAGCGACGCGCGGTCGAGCGCTAGGCACCCATGAGCAGGAACACCGAGAAGCGGACCACCGCCGCCGGGTGCGTCGTGCTCCGCCCCGGCCCGGGCGACGAACCGGAGATCGTGCTCGTGCACCGTCCGCGCTACGACGACTGGAGCCTGCCCAAAGGCAAGATCCGCGCGGACGAGTCGCTGCCCGGCTGCGCGTCCCGCGAGACGACCGAGGAGACCGGGGTGCCGGTGCGGCTCGGCGTGCCGGTGGGACGGATCTCCTACCCGATCGGCGGCGGCACGAAGACTGTGTACTACTGGAGTGCGCGCGCCACGAAGAACGGCAGGCACCATCCCGGCGATGAGGTCGACAGCATCGAGTGGATGCCGGTCTCGGAGGCGCTCGACCGGATCACCTACCTCGACGAGCGACCACTGGTGCACCAGGCCCTCGCCCAGCCGGAGACGACGCCGCTGCTGATCGTGCGGCACGCCAAGGCGATGCTGCGTTCGAACTGGACCAAGCGCGACCAGGCCCGTCCGCTGGACGAACGGGGTCGGCGGCAGGCGGCGATGCTGGTGCCGGAGATGGAGGCCTACGGGGTGGAGCGGCTGGTGTCGTCCACGTCGGTGCGCTGCGTGAAGACCCTGCAGCCGTACGCCAGGGCGCACCGGCTCGACGTCGAGGGCTGGACCACCCTGTCGGAGGAGCAGGCAGTCCAGGATCCCCGGGCGGTGACCACGTTGATGGAGAGGTTCGCGCAGCAGACCGTCGCCTCCGGGGTGCCGCTGGCCGTCTGCGGGCACCGTCCCGTGCTGCCGACGATGCTGGAGGCCATCGGGGTGCCCAGCCGCACGCTGAAGCCCGGTGCCGTCCTCGTCGCGCACCTCGGCGCCGACGCCGAGGTGGTCGCTGTCGAGATCCACAAGCCGCGCGTCTGAACCCGGACCGAGGGCTCAGCGGCGGCAGGGTCAGCGGGACGGCGGTGCCGCACTCGCCCGAACCACCAGCTGGGGTTCGAGCACCAGGTGCTGGGTGGACGAGATGTTCTTCTCGATCAGGTCGAGCAGCAGCGAGACGCTGAGGCGGCCGATCTCGTCGAAGTCCTGGCGGATCGTGGTCAGGCCCGGGCTGAAGAACGCGGCCTCGGGGTAGTCGTCGAAGCCGATGAGGCTGACGTCCTCCGGGCAGCGCAGGCCCAGTTCGTGCATCGCATGCAGTGTGCCGAGTGCCATCGAGTCGTTCCCGACGAAGATCGCGGTCACCCCGTCGTTGGCGAGCACCTCGCGCGCGGCCGCATAACCGGACGCCGCCGACCAGTCGCCGTGCACGGGCGGCGGAACCTCGGCGCCGGCGGCGACGAGAGCCTCACGCCAGCCCACCACACGCTCGACGCCCTCGTACCAGACGTTGGGACCCGCGATGTGCCACACCGTCTCGTGACCCAGGCCCAGCAGGTGTTCGGTGGCGAGCCTCGCGCCCTGCCGCTGGTCGACCGAGACCACCGGGTAGGGGCCGGGGCTGCCGGCGTGGATCGCCACCACCGGGGGCAGGTCGTCGCTGTCGTTCACGGGGATCGACTCGACCTCCGAGATCAGCGGCTGCAGCAGGATGACACCGTCTGAGGACCGGGAGCGCAGAAGGCTCGCTCCCTGGGCGACGGCGGTCTGGTCCGGATCGGTCAGGTGGGTGATGGTCACGGAGTAGCCGCGTCCGCTGGCTGCGTTCTCGATTCCGCGCAGGGCCGCGCTCGGGCCGTACAGGGTCGTGTCGACAGTGAGCACGCCGATGCTGTGCGACCGGCCGCTCGCCAACCCTCTTGCCAGCATGTTCGGGCGGTAGTCGAGCGAGTCCATCGCCGCGTGCACCCGGGCCCGCGTGTGCTCGGCGACCTTCGCGTGGCCGTTGATCACCCGGGAGACCGTCATCGTGGACACCCCGGCGAGCCGGGCGACGTCGGTGAGCGTCGGCACCCGGTATCCGCCCGCGCCGCCACCAACGACATCGTTCATGGGTGTTAGCGTATTACACCCGGCCAACGCCAAAGAGCCTCTTCACAACGACAAAGGCTGGAGGCCCGTTCACCTCGCGTTCACCGTGCGGTACCGATCCGGTCAACCGCACTCCCTAGCCTCGGGGCAGAGCAACCGCTCTGTGTACTCATCCGAAGTCGAAGGAACAACGTGAGAATCAAGCCGTTTGCCGCCGCAGCCCTGGTCACCGCGACCGCCCTGGCGTTCGCCGGCTGCGCGACCAATGAGACGCCTGCCGGCACCGGCTCCGCCGGCGGCAGCCAGACGCTCACCGGAGTCGGCTCCAGCGCCCAGAAAGCCGCGCAGGAGAAGTGGATCGCCGACTTCCAGACCGCGAATCCCAGCATCACCGTGAACTACTCCCCGGACGGCTCCGGCGCCGGCCGCTCCGCCTTCATCGCCGGCGCTGCCAACTTCGCCGGCTCCGACCGTGCGTTCTCCGATGACGAGATGGCCTCGAGCACCTTCGCCGGCTGCGCCGACGGGTCGAAGGCGCTGGACCTGCCGGTCTACATCTCGCCGATCGCCGTCGTGTTCAACGTGGAGGGCGTCACCGACCTGACCCTCGACCCGGCCACGCTGGCCGGCATCTTCGCCGGGAAGATCACCAAGTGGAACGACCCGGCCATCGTGAAGACCAACCCGGACGCGAACCTCCCGGACGCGGACATCACCGCCGTCCACCGCGCGGACGACTCCGGCACCACCAACAACTTCACCGACACCCTGAACAAGACGGCCCCCGAGGTGTGGACGGAAGCCGCTTCCGACACCTTCCCGGCCGACTTCGGTGGTGAGGCCGCGAACGGCACCTCCGGGGTCATCCAGGCGGTCACCAACGGCAAGGACACCATCGGCTACGCCGACGAGTCCCAGGCCGGCAGCCTCGGCAAGGCCAGCATCCTCGTGGGCGGCAAGGCCCTCCAGCCGACGCCCGAGGCGGCCGCGGCCATCCTGGACAAGTCGCAGGTCGTCCCCGGCCGGGACGCCAACGACCTGGCCTACGCCCTCGACCGCACCTCCGAGGGCGTGTACCCGGCGGTGCTGGTGTCCTACGCGATCGTCTGCCAGACCTACAAGGACTCCGCGGTCGCGACGCTGGTGAAGGACTACGTGGGCTACATGGCCTCCGCCGACGGCCAGAAGGCCGCCGCCGAGGCCGCCGGTTCCGCTCCCCTGTCCGATGCGCTCCAGGCGAAGGTGAAGACCGCGCTCGACTCCGTCAAGTGAGCCTCGCCAGGTGACAATCTCCGTAGGCGGCGCCGGTGGCTCCACCGGCGCCGCCTCGGCACGTAACCTGTCGGGAGCCAGCAGAAAGCAGGACGAGCCCATGTCCCAGAAGCTGACCCGGGAGCCGGAGTCAACCCCCGGCCAGCCCGAGCCAACGCCTCCTCCGGCGCGCCCGGACCCCAAGCGGCACGGCGAGGCCGTCTTCCGCGGGTTCGCCGTCGGCGCGGGAATCGCGATCCTCGCGATCCTCGCGGCGGTGGCGGCGTTCCTGATCATCCAGGGGTCGCCCGCGCTGCTCGCCGACCCCGCCCAACTCACCGCCGAGGGCTACGGGCCGTTCCTGGAGTGGGTGCTGCCGTACGTCTTCGGCACGATCTGGGCCGCGGTACTCGCCCTCGCCATGGCGGTCCCGGTCGCCATCGGGATCGCGCTGTTCATCTCCCACTACGCGCCCCGCCGGCTCGCCCAGCCGCTCGGCTACGTGATCGACCTGCTGGCCGCCGTGCCGTCCGTGGTCTTCGGACTGTGGGGCTCGCTGCTGCTGGCGCCCGCCGTCCAGCCGTTGTTCACCTGGCTGAACGCGAACCTGGGCTTCATCCCCCTGTTCTCCGGCCAGGTCTCCGGCACCGGCCGGACGATCCTCACCGCGGCGGTCGTGCTGGCCACCATGGTGCTGCCGATCATCACGAGCCTGTGCCGCGAGGTCTTCCTGCAGACGCCGCGGCTGCACGAGGAGGCCGCGCTGGCCCTCGGTGCCACCCGGTGGGAGATGGTGAAGATGTCCGTCTTCCCGTTCGCCCGCCCCGGCATCATCGCCGCGGTCATGCTCGGCCTCGGCCGGGCGCTCGGCGAGACGATGGCGGTCTCGATGGTGCTCTCCGGTGGCCGCAACATCACCTTCGAGATCCTCACCTCCGAGAACCCGAACTCGATCGCAGCCCAGATCGCACAGAACTTCCCCGAAGCCTTCGGGCTCAAGACCAACCAGCTCATCGCGGCCGGCCTGGTGCTGTTCCTGATCACCCTCGCGGTGAACATGGTCGCCCGCTGGATCGTGTCCCGCCGTGCCGCCTTCTCTGGAGCCAACTGATGACCGCGCTCAGCCAGACCCTGACGCCCGGGGGGCTCACCTCGGGCCGACTGCCACGCTTCACCGTTCCCGTGGCCGTGGTGGCCTCGGTGCTGGTCGCCATCGCCATCTCCTCGCTGCTCGCCGGGGGCAGCCTGGCGCTCGCCGCCGTCCTGGGGTTCCTGCTGTACCTGGTCGTGATGGAGGTGGCCGCCCGGGTCGTCGAGGGCGCGCGCCAGGCGTCGGACCGCCGCGCGACCACCCTGGTCACCGGAGCCTTCATCCTCGCCCTGCTGCCCCTCGGTTCCGTCGCCTGGGAGGCGATCAGCAAGGGGCTCGCCCGCTTCGACATCGACTACTTCACCATGTCGATGCGCAACGTCGTCGGGGCGGGTGGCGGTGCCGCGCACGCCATCTACGGGACGGTGTACGTGACCGGCCTGGCCAGCCTCATGTCGATCCCGATCGGGCTGCTCACCGCGATCTACCTCTCCGAGTACGGCCGGGGCACCCGGCTGGCGAAGTCGATCACCTTCTTCGTGGACGTGATGACCGGCATCCCCTCGATCGTCGCGGGCCTGTTCGCCTACTCGCTGATGAGCCTGCTGATCGGCCCGGGGGCCAAGTCCGGGTTCTCGGGCAGCATCGCGCTGTCCGTGCTGATGATCCCCGTGGTGGTCCGTTCCAGCGAGGAGATCCTGCGGCTGGTGCCCAACGAGTTGCGCGAGGCGTCCTACGCGCTCGGGGTGCCGAAATGGCTGACGATCGTACGGATCGTGATCCCGACGGCGATCTCCGGGCTCGTCTCGGGCATCATCCTCTCGATCGCCCGCGTGATCGGCGAGACCGCGCCCCTGCTGATCGCGGCCGGCTTCACCGCGTCCCTGAACAACAACCCGTTCGACAACCCGATGATGACGCTGCCGGTGTTCGTCTACGACTCCTACGCCCACCCGGGCTCCGACATCCAGGCCTACTGGGACCGCGCCTGGACGGGCGCGCTCACCCTGATCCTGATCGTCATGCTGCTGAACCTGATCGGCCGGCTGATCGCCCGCCGCTTCGCCCCGAAGACCGGACGCTGAGAGAGAACCCATGTCCAAGCGGATTGAGACCACCGACCTGAACGTCTACTACGGCAGCTTCCGCGCCGTGGAGGATGTGACCATCACCATCGAGCCGCGCACGGTGACCGCCTTCATCGGGCCGTCCGGCTGCGGCAAGTCCACCTTCCTGCGCACCCTGAACCGGATGCACGAGGTGATCCCGGGTGCCCACGTCGAGGGCGAGGTGCTGCTGGACGGGGAGAACCTGTACGGCACCGGCGTCGACCCCGTCCGCGTCCGGCGCGAGGTCGGCATGGTGTTCCAGCGGCCCAACCCGTTCCCGACGATGTCGATCAGGGAGAACGTGCTCGCCGGCATCAAGCTGAACAACAAGCGCATGCCGAAGGCCGAGCAGGAGGACCTCGTCGAGCGGTCGCTGCGGGGTGCGAACCTCTGGGAGGAGGTCAAGAACCGGCTCGAACTGCCGGGGTCGGGCCTGTCCGGCGGCCAGCAGCAGAGGCTGTGCATCGCCCGGGCGATCGCCATGGAGCCCCAGGTGCTGTTGATGGACGAGCCGTGCTCGGCGCTCGACCCGATCTCGACGCTGGCCATCGAGGACCTGATCGCCGAGCTCAAGGAGCAGTACACGATCGTGATCGTGACCCACAACATGCAGCAGGCCGCACGTGTCTCCGACGTGACCGCGTTCTTCAACATCGCCGGGACCGGCTCGCCGGGCAAGCTGATCGAGGTGGGTCCGACCGACAAGATCTTCTCCGCTCCCGACGAGAAGGCCACCGAGGACTACATCTCCGGCCGCTTCGGCTGATCGCCCCTGCTCCCGTGGCGGGCTGAGCGCTCACAAGAACGCCCGATAAACTCACGGACGTGGCGAGTCAGGCGGGGTGGTATCCGGATCCGGGCGGGCAGCCCGGCCTCTACCGGTGGTGGACGGGCAGCGCGTGGAGCGAGGCCGTCACCCCGAACCCCCAGGGCACGCCTCCGCCGACCCCGGCGGGGCAGTCTCCGACCGGCTACGGCCCGTCCACGAGCCACGGCACGGCGGGCGGCACCGGAGCCGCGCCGGACTACTCCTACCCGAAGCAGAAGCGCAAGGGCGCCCTCGCCTGGTGGCTGGTCGCGGGTGCCGCGGTGCTGGCTGTCGTCGTCGTGGTGGCGTTCGTCGTGCGCGGCCTGAGCGGCGGGACCATCCCCGGCTTCCCGGATCTCCCCGGCAGCAACCCGTCCAGCACGTACTCGCCGGACATCTGCCCGCCGGCCTCCGACCAGACCGCGCTGCCCACCACCGAGGCTCCGTCGGGCTGGATCAGTGGCGGCAAGCTCGGCTTCCCCGCGATGGGCGGGGAATGGCAGACCCAGTACGACAACCGGGTGCCGTGGGGCTCGGTGGCGATGGAGCAGATCGTCCTCGTGCAGTCCGACTACGACGGCACGGCCGGCCACGACTGGGTGGCGAGCGTGCTGGTCAGCGACCTGTACGTCGGGGACGGCTTCGCGAGCACCCAGGTGGCGGCCGAGACCGTGCTGAAGTGCGTGCTGGGCATCTACTACAGCGACACCACGGTCGACGAGCAGCCGATCAGCAGCGCGAAGCACAACGTCGACGGCCACAACGGCTGGCTGATCGAGACCCAGCTCAGCTTCGACATCCCGGGCCTGGAGACCAAGGGCGAGCGCGTGCTGCTGCTGGTCGTGCAGACCGGCACCGACGACTACGGCCTGTTCTACGCATCCATCCCGGACACGCGCAGCGACCTGCTCCCGGACGCGAGAGAGGCGATGGCGAACCTGAAGGTCTTCGGCTGAGGTCCGCCCGGCTCAGCCGCAGTGGTAGAGGCCCAGGGACGCCTTCAGCGCCAGCACCCGGGCCGCGGACTCGGCCACGCGGGTGGCGAGCTCCGGATCGGCGTCCGCGGCCTCCTGCAGCCCCGAGGCCATCGTGCCCGCCGTCGCGGCGTGCACGGTCAGTGCGAGGTCGCCACCAGCCCTGATGAACCACACCGCGCGTTCGGACGCGGGCACGTCGTGCACGGCCGCGGCCGCACCGAGGTCGTCACTGATCACGACCCCGTCGAACCCCCAGCCCCGGAGCAGCCCGATCACGGTCGGGGAGAACACCGCGAGGTGGTCGGGATCGATCCGGTCGTAGCGGGCCGAGGACACCATCACCGCGTCGGCGCCGTCGGCGACGGCGTCCCGGAACGGCCTCAGCAGCGGGCTCCCCGGCGTCGTCGTGTCGTCCACGACGGACGCGGCGAAGTCGGTGTGGCCCTGCACCGCGCCGAGGCCCGGGAAGTGCTTCACGGCGACCGCAACGCCGGCGGCGTGCATTCCCGCGCTGAAGGCCGCGACCTTCGCCGACACGGTCCTGGGGACGGAGCCGTAGCCGCGGCCGAGGCGGGCGATCGGCTCGTTCGTCGTCCGGTTCGCCACGGGCACCACGTCAGCGACCGGAGCGAGGTCCAGCGACACCCCCGCTCCGGCCAGCTCCTCGCCCCACTGCTTCGCCCTGGACTCCAGCCGGGCGTTCGACAGGCCCGCCTGCTGCGCGGCGGACGGGATCGTCGAGAAGCCCGGCCCCTTCAGGCGCTGCACCTGCCCGCCCTCCTGGTCGGCGGCGACCAGCATGCCGCCCTCGCCGCCGAGCGCCTCCAGCTTCGCGGCGAGCGTGGCCACCTGGCCGGCGCCACCCGGGGTCGACCCCATCACGATCACCGAGCCGAGGTGGTAGGTGCTGATCACCGAACTCTCGGTGCTCGTGAGGTCCACGCCCACCCCGACCATGATCAGTTGCCCGACCTGTTCGGCCAGGTCCAGCGACGCCGCCTCGGCGGTACATGGCGGTGCCGCCGGAGTCGGCTCCGGCGTCGCCGTGGACGCGCCGGACGCCGGCGTTGCCGAGGTGACCGCGGGTCCTGTCGGCGCCGCCTGCGGGAGGGCCCCTGCGCTGCACCCGGCCAGCAGGACGCCGGCCAGGACCAGCGCGGGGAACCTCATCCGTCCAGCTCCACGGCAAGGAGCGCGTTCTCGACGACCTCGGCGAGCGCAGGGTGGATCCAGTACTGGCCGCGGGCCACCGTGCGCACGTCCTGGGAGAAGCTCATCGCCTGCACGAGGGGCTGGATCAGGTTCGGCGCGTCGGGCCCAATGATGTGGGCGCCGAGCAGGGCACCGGTGGCCGGGTCGGCGATCACCTTCGCGAAGTGGTCGGTGTCCTCCATCGCCCAGCCGTAGGCGACGCCGCCGTAGTCGCGCACGCCGACCGCGTACCGCAGGCCCCGCTCCCTGCACTGGGCCTCGGTGAGCCCGACGCAGGCCACCTGGGGCCCGCTGAACACGGCCTGCGGGACGAACCTGTGGTCGCTGGCGACGAGGTCGTCGGGGTGCAGCAGGTTGTGCCGAACGACCCGCGCCTCGTGGTTGGAGACGTGCTTGAGCTGCAGCGGGGACGACACGTCGCCGAGCGCCCAGATGCCGTCCGCGGTCGTGCGCTGGTAGGCGTCGGTGACCACGCGACCCGCGTCGTCCAGTTCGACCCCGGTGGCGTCGAGCGCGAGGGTGTCACCGTTGGGGATGCGGCCCGTGGCGACGAGCAGGTGGTCGGCCTCGAAGAAGTACTCGATGCCGTCGTCGTCGGTGGTGCCTACCTCGATCCGTCCGGCCGCGTCGGCGACGGACGCGAGGTGCTGGCCCAGCCGGAGCACGACGCGGCGGCTGATCAGGTCGGTGAACCGCTCGCCGATCGCGTCGTCCGCGAATCGCAGCAGCCGGGAGCCGCGGTGCAGCAGGGTCACCTGGGTGCCGTAGGCGGCGAAGATGTGGGCGAACTCGGCCGCGACGAGGCCACCGCCGACGATGATCAGCGACCTGGGCAGCTCGGCGAGCCGCATGATCGTGTCGGAGGTGTGGATGCGGTCGGCCAGGTCGGGGTCGTCCATGCCCGGCACGTCCGGGATCCGGGGCCGCGAGCCGGCGGCCAGTACGAACTGGTCGGCGGTGAACTGCTCCTCGCCGACGCGGAGCATTTTCGGGGCCAC
>JAXGTK010000093.1:0-10781 GCA_040774965.1 Propionicimonas sp.
ACGAGATGTCCCCGGATCCTCGGCCCGCTTCTCCTGGAACTACCGTCCCAAGTCGAAACCAGTCACCCCCTGTTGAGTTTTCTTGCACGGGGACGGCTCGCCGCCCCAGCCCACCAAGCATACGCGGTGCGCGGGTGGGCGGGCCAACCCCGGATTCACGGGTAGGGTGCCGCGCATGGAGAAACCGTTCGTCGACCCGCCCGAGGGTCCCGCGCCGTCCGACCTGCAGATCGTCGACCTCGAGGAGGGCACCGGCCCGGAGGCCGTCCCCGGCAAGGCCGTGGCCGTGCACTACGTGGGGGTGGCGTTCTCTTCCGGGGAGGAGTTCGACTCCAGCTACGACCGCGGCCAGCCGCTCGTGTTCCCCCTCGGTGCCCGCCGGGTCATCGCCGGCTGGGACAACGGCCTGGTCGGCATGAAGGTCGGCGGCCGCCGCCGCCTGGTCATCCCGCCGCACCTGGCGTACGGCGATCGTGGCGCCGGCGGCGTGATCGGCCCCGGCGAGACCCTGATCTTCGTCTGTGACCTCGTCGGCGTGAAGTAACCCCGTCCACCGGGATCCACCCGACTTCGCTCCCGAAAGGGCTGTCTGCTCCCGGAATTCCGGCAGCAGAACAGCCCCTTCGGGCACGTTTGTGCGTGGAACGGACGGCTACCAGCTGCCGCCGCCTCCGCCACCACCACCGCCGCCGGAGAAGCCACCGCCGCCACCGAAGGCCGATCCCCCGCTGCCGAAGCCGGACTCGCTGAAGGAGGGCGCGGGCGTCGCGATCGAGGAGGCCACCGAGGTGTCGAAGGTGCTCAGCTGCCAGCCGAGGTTGTTCATGTTCCAGCTGGTGCCGTAGTACCAGGCCGGCGGCACGTCGGAGAGCCGCCCGAGCACGACCAGCCGCTGGCACACCTGCGTCCACCGCTCGGTGAGGTCGAACATGATCGCCCACGGCAGGTAGCGGCTGAAGATGTCCTCGCCCTCCTCGAACCGCAGTTGCTCGGCCTCCGCGGTGGCGAGGTAGGTGCGGAACCCCTCGACCTGGTCGGTCAGGGCCCGTCCGAAGGCGCTGCGCTGGCCCCGCTTGAGCTTCGAGCGCACGACCTGGCCCGTGACCGCGATCGACACCAGCAGCGGCAGCGCGAGCAGGACCCCGGGGCCGAGGAACGTGATCCCGATGATGCCGACCATCAGCACCGGGAAGAAGAGCCCGCCGATGCCGCAGCCCAGACCGCCGGCGGCCCCCGGGAGCCGCGCGAACCAGCGCTCGCTGGTCGACCGGGAGAGCACGGCCTGCTGCACCTTGCCGTGGGCGTCCGACAGCGTGCCGGCCGTGCCGAGGTCGACGACCTGCCCCGGCTCGCTCCCGGGAGGGAACAGTTCCTGCAGCACCAGCGCACTGGTCGGGTCCGGCACCCGGGACGGGTCGACCAGGCGCACCTGCTGTTCGGAGTCGCTGCGCAACTGGATGGCGCCGGCGACCGCGAGGCTGACGAGCGCGGCCGTGGTGTCACGCACCTGGGTCTCGCCGTCGATCAGCAGCCCCGCGTCCGCCACCCCCAGCGCCGGCGGTGCGAACGACACCGGCACCTCCAGCGGTGGCCGGTCGGGCACCTCGGCGGCCTGCACGCCACGCGGCGGGAAGGTTCCCGGTGGGAGACCGGCCCAGCGGTAGTCCGGCGACCGCCTGCGGGTGTACCACCAGCCCACGAACGGCACCACTGCCGCAGCACCGAGGGAGCCGGCGAGGCCCCAGGCGGCCATTCGCGCGCCCTGCGCGTCGGCGTTCTCGACCTGGAGCGGGGTGTTGTTGCTGACCAGGCCCGGGGAGATCTTCACCGAGACGGTCATCACCTGGCCGGTCGGGATGTTGCTCGCGGTGAACGTCGCCACCCCTGCAGAGACCGTGCTCGTCGAGCACTCGCCCGTGTCGCCCGGGATCGCCACCGAGCAGAACACGTCCTGCGCGCCGCCGGGGACGGTGATCTTCGCGCTGGCCTCGACGATCGTCGGCATCGAGGCGCCGCCGACGTCCCAGTACAACTCGTCGTAGCTGCCGGAGGTCCGCAGCAGCCCGGCAACCCGGTAGCTCAGCACATAGGTGGCGGTCGGCGCGGAGATGGTGCGGTCCGACGACCCGACCCGGATCCGCAGGTAGGTGTTGCGACCGCTGCCCTGCTCGCTGGTGCTCAGCTCGGTGGAGACGCCGGGATCGGGGCTGGTCACCGAGACGTCGTCGACGCGGTAGACGACGTCGTGGTCGTTCCCGTCCGGCTCCCGGGTGATCAGCGTGCGCTCCAGGCCGTGGCGTCCCGACGACGACCCGAACCGCAGCACGATCGTCTCGGTGACGTTCACGGAGCCCTGGGTGTCCACCGTCGCGACCACGTCGAAGCGGTCGAAGGTGTCGCTGGACGCCGCCTGGGCGGACGGCGCGGACGCCAGCAGCGACCAGCAGGCGATTCCGAGGACGGCGAGCGCAGCCAGCCAGGAGCCGGGCGCCCGCCGGGTCACCGCTCGCCCCGGTTGCGGGCCGCGAGTTCGCGCTGCGCGTCGCGGTCGGCGTCCCGCGCCGCGATGGTCTGGCGTTTGTCCCAATCGCGCTTGCCGGTCGCGATGGCCAGTTCGACCTTCGCGTAACCGTCGGAGAAGTAGATGGCCAGCGGCACGATCGTCCTCCCGGACGCCGACGTCTCGCGGTCGAGCTTCGCGATCTCCTTGCGATGCAGCAGCAGCTTGCGGTTGCGGCGCGTGGCGTGGTTCTTCCAGGTACCGAAGGCGTATTCGGGGATGTGGGCGTTGCGCAGCCACACCTCGCCGTCGTCGACGGTCGCGAAGGCGTCCGCCAGGGACGCCCGGCCCGCCCGCAGCGACTTCACCTCGGTGCCCGTGAGCACCATGCCCGCCTCGAAGCGCTCGTGCAGGTGGTAGTCGTGGTGGGCCTTGCGGTTCTGGGCCACCATGATCCGGCCCTGTGGTCGCGGCATCACGGCTCCTCTCCCTCGCATCCAGCCGACCCAGCCTACCAAGCCACCCCCCACACGCCGAGTCGCCGGGGGGCGCCGGGGCGGCCGGGGCCGCCGGCCCCCCCGGCCACGGGGGGACGGGGAGGGGTCAGAGATAGCGCATGGGGTTCACGCGGGTGCCGTTGCGGTAGATCTGCAGGTGCAGGTGGCAGCCGGTGCTCAGGCCCGTGGTGCCGACGTACCCGACGATCTGGCCCTGCTTCACCTTCTGGCCCGCCTTGACGATGATCTTCGACTGGTGGGCGTACCCGCTGGCGATCTGCGCGCCGAACATCTTCCCGTAGCTGATCACGGTCCAGTAGCCGAAGCCGTAGGTGGTCCAGCCCGCCTGCACGACCTTGCCGTTGGCCATCGCCCGGATCGGCGTCCCGCAGGCCGCGCCGAAGTCGGTGCCCCAGTGCATCCGCCAGTAGTGCAGGATCGGGTGCATCCGCATTCCGAACGGCGAACCGGCAGGGGCGTTCACGGGCTTGATGAAACCGCCCTTGTTGACGATCTTGTAGTTCGTCCCGCGCAGCTTGGCCGTGAGCCTGGCCTCCTGCTTCTCCAGCGCCGCGTACTGGGCCTTGCTCTGCTCGAGCTCGTCCTGCGCCTGCGCCTTCAGCTTCGCGTTCTCTGCGACCAGGGTCTTCAGCGCCGCCCTGCGGTCGGTGATCTCCTGGGTGAGCCGCGCCACCTCGGCCACGTGGGCGCTACTGGCGTCCTTCTTGTCGGTGAGCGCCGCCTCGGCGTCCGCACTCACCGCGCGGGCCGCCTCGAGGTCGGACTGCAGCTGGCTCAGCCGGTCGAGCTGGCTGGTGGAGCTGTCGAAGATCGTGTTCGCCCACTGCACGCGCTGGGAGAGTTGCTCGGCGGTCTCCGAGCCGAAGACGAGGCTCAGTCCCTGCAGGTCGGTGTGCCGCTGGTAGGCGGTACGGACGGCGGCACCCACGAGCGCCCGCTGCGCATCGACGTCCGCCTGGGCCTTCAGCACCGCGGCGGCGGCCTGGTCGAAGGCGTCCTGCGCGGTCGCGAGGTCCGAGGCGACGCTCGCGTCCTGGTCCTTCGCCTTCGCCAGTTGTGCCTGTGCGTAGGCCAGCTCGGACCTCGCCCGGTCGAGATCGGTCTGCGACTGCTGCAGCTTCTCCTCGGCGCTCGAGACCGCCTCCTTGTTGGAGGAGACGTCCTTCTTCGCCTGGACGAGTGCCTGACGCACCTTGTTCCGGGCGTCCTTCAGGTCATCGGCGCGGGCGGACGGACTGAGCCCGACCAGCAGGCCGGGCAGCAGGGCTGCGACGAGCGCGAAACGGACTGTGGTCACCAGCGGGCCGAGGCGGCTACCCCGGGGTCCGCGTGCGGTGGGGGAAGACACCTGCACGACATACCCTTCGGTTGTTATCTCCTCAGACCCGGAGGAACCTCCGGGTCGCGATCAATGTAGGAATGATAGAAAGCACGACGGCAACCACGGCGAGGCTCGCCATGGCAGTGCCAACATTGCTCCAATCGATCCAGCGAATCGTCTGGATCTCCGCCTCGGCGCGTCCGACCACCACGAACTGCTGGACGGCGGCCAGGGTGAGGCAGGCGAGCGCCGCGCCACCGATCGCGGCGATCAGGGACTCCAGCAGGAACGGCAGCATGATGTACCAGTTCGAGGCCCCGACCAGCCGCATGATGCCGATCTCCCGCCGCCGGGAGTAGGCGGCCAGCCGGATCGTGTTGCCGATCTGCAGCGCCGCGGCGAGCAGCAGCAGCGCGCTCAGCCCGACCGTGGTCCAGCGGGCGAGGTTCAGCCACGCGAACATCGGGTCGAGGATCTTGCGCAGGTCCTGCACCTGTTCCACCCCGGGCATCCCGCTCATGGCGGACACCACGCCCTGGTACTCCTCCGGGTTCTTCAGCTTCACCCGGAACGAGTCCTGCATCATGTCGACGGTCGTCGACTTCAGGATCGGGTCGTTGTCGGCGTAGTACTCCTTGAACTGCTCGTAGGCCTGCTCCTTGGTCTCGTAGAAGACCTCGGAGACCTCGGGGTTGCTCCTCAGCGCCTGCTCGATGTCGGCGCGCTGGGCGTCCGTGGCCGCCTCGCCCTGGACACAGTTGCCGCCGCGGGAGTCGGCCACGCACAGGAAGACGCTGATCTCGACCTTGTCGTACCAGTCGTCCTTGAGCCGGTCGACCTGCTGGGCCACCAGCAGGCCGGCACCGAACAGCGTCAGCGAGACCCACATCGTGACCACGACGGCCAGCGTCATGGACGCGTTGCGACGCAGTCCCGACCACGCCTCGGAGAAGGTGTGCCTCATCGGACGGCTCCCATCCGGCCGCACCGGTCACTGGTAGCCATAGACGCCCTTGCTCTGGTCGCGAACCAACTCGCCCCCGGCCAGCTCGATCACCCGCTTGCGCATCTGGTCGACGATGTTCGCGTCGTGGGTGGCCATGATCACGGTGGTGTCGGACCGGTTGATCCGGTCGAGCAGCTTCATGATGCCGATGCTGGTATTGGGGTCGAGGTTGCCGGTGGGCTCGTCCGCGATCAGGATCGCCGGGCGGTTCACGAACGCCCGCGCGATCGCGACCCGCTGCTGCTCACCGCCGGAGAGCTCCTCGGGCAGCCGGTCCCCCTTGCCCTCCAGGCCCACCAGTTCGAGCGTCTCCGGCACGACCTTGCGGATCACGGACGAGGGTTTGCCGATCACCTGCATGGCGAACCCGACGTTCTCGGTGACGGTCTTGCCGGGCAGCAGCCGGAAGTCCTGGAACACCGTGCCGATCTGGCGGCGCAGCGCCGGCACCTTCCAGCTGTGCAGTCGGCTGAGGTCCTTGCCGGCCACGTGGATGTGCCCCGAGGTGGGCAGGTACTCGCGCAGGATCAGGCGCAGGAACGTGGACTTCCCGGAGCCGGACTCGCCGACAAGGAACGCGAACTCGCCCTTGCCGATCTCCACGGTGACGTTGCTCAGCGCAGGCCGCGTCTGACCGTCATAGGTCTTGGAGACGTCTTCGAATCTGATCACTGGTGCTCTCGAACCGGGTAGGCGGTGGGGAAGTTTCCTTAACGTTCGCTAAGGCCGGCCTCAGGAAGCTTAGGCGACGACGGGGCGTCGCCCAATTCCATCCTCCGGCGTGTCAGGGCCGGTCAGCGTTCGCCCTGTTGCCGCCGCCAGCGCACGCCGGCGTCGATGAAGCCGTCGATGTCGCCGTCGAAGACCGCGTCCGGGTTGCCCACCTCGTGGTCGGTGCGCAGGTCCTTCACCATCTGGTAGGGGTGCAGCACGTAGGAACGCATCTGCGAACCCCAGGAGTTGCCGCCGTCGCCCTTCAGTTCCCGCATCTCGGCCTCCTTCTCGGCGCGCGCGCGCTCGAGCAGCCGGGACTGCAGCACCCGCAGCGCCGCCGCCTTGTTCTGCAGCTGGGACTTCTCGTTCTGGCACGACACCACCAGGCCGGTGGGCAGGTGGGTGATCCGGACGGCGGAGTCGGTGGTGTTCACGCTCTGGCCTCCCGGACCGGACGAGCGGAACACGTCCACCCTGATGTCGGTCTCGGGGATGTCGATGTGGTCGGTCTCCTCGGTGACCGGCAGCACGTCGACCCCGGCGAAGGAGGTCTGCCGGCGGCCCTGGTTGTCGAACGGGCTGATCCGGACCAGCCGGTGCGTGCCCTGTTCGACCGAGAGCATGCCGTAGGCGAACGGCTCCCGGACGGTGAACGTGGCCGACTTGATGCCGGCCTCCTCCGCGTACGAGGTGTCGTAGACCTCGGTGTTGTAGCCGTGGCGCTCGGCCCAGCGCAGGTACATCCGCAGCAGCATGGACGCGAAGTCCGCCGCGTCGACGCCTCCCGCCTCGGAGCGGATGGTGACCAGGGCGTCGCGCTGGTCGTACTCGCCGGAGAGCAGCGTGCGGATCTCCAGCGCCTCGATGTCGCCCGACAGGGCCGAGAACTCCTTCTGGGCCTCGGCGAGGGTGCCGGCGTCGTCCTCCTCCACCGCCAGTTCGATCAGCACCCCGAGGTCATCGACCCGGCCGCGCAGTGCGACGATCCGGTCGAGTTCGGCCTGCAGCCGGGACAACCGGGAGGTGACCCGCTGGGCGTTCTCCTGGTCGTCCCACAGGTCGGGGGCCGCCGCCTCCTCCTGCAGCGCCGCGATCTCGTCCCGCTTGGCGGCGGGATCGAGGACCGCTTCGATGGAGGTGAGGGTGCGGTCGAGGACGGCCAGGTCGGCCTGCAGATCAGCAGCAGTCACGAGGCACAACTCTACGCCACCGCTCCCCCACGCCCCGACCCCGACCGGACCGCCCCTTGTCCCCTTCCCGGGGGACATTTCCGGGTGATTTTCGAGGAATGCGGGAATATGTCCCCTGAACGGGTGACGGAGCCGCGTCCCCTCCGGGGTGACTAGGGGTTGTCCCCTTTTCGGGGGACTTCTCAGGGCACCGAAAAATAGCGGCGGAATTCTTCTCGAACCCCTTGCAATTGCACCTCGGATGGGGAGTAGAGTTCTCATCGAGGCGAGCGGTTCCCCCCGAGCCAACGCCCTGAACAGTCAGGTTCCCCCCGAGCCGGACTGGCTGCCCCCCGGCAGTGCCCGCAGAACTACGGTTCGTGGCGGGCTCCTTACTTTTCCGGCACCTGACTACGGCCTCCACGTCCAGGTCCGGACCCCCGAGGACCACCGACCCGATCCCCTCCTGATGAATTTCCGCCCGTGACCGGCTGCCGTCCGTGCACGCTCGCGGCGGAGCCGGAACGGCCCGGGAACCCCTCCCGCCACGGAAACCCGCACCGCCGAATTGGTGAATGGCTACGCCACGGAGGCGAGCGCGAAAGGCAGCACCGCCGGTGCTCCGGCCCCGCGCAACAGTGCCGCGCCGACCGTCATGGTCCAGCGGGAATCGACCAGGTCGTCGACCACCAGCACCGGGCCGGCCGGCCGCTCGAGCCATTCCTGCTGGGCCGGCGAGAGGCGGAACCTCCCGAACACCTGGCGCAGCCGGTAGGCGCTGTTCGCCGCGGGCTCCTCCGGTTCGACGGACGGGGCGAGGACGAGTTCGCCGAGATCGACGAGCCGTCCGCTGCGGGCGATGCCGGCGGCGAGCGAGCCGACCAGTGCCGGATGGCGCAGCGACGGCACCGCGACGACGGCCGCGGGGCGTTCGTCCCAGTCCCACTCCTTCAGCACCCGGAAGCAGTACGGCAGGACCCAGTCGGGCACGGGGCCGTCCGGACCCGTGACGAGGTCGCGCAGCCGCTGGCCGAGGCCGAGGTCGGTGAAGCGCGCGAGCACGCGTCCGGTCACCGCCCCGTCGTCGGCTCCGATCCGGCCCGACACCGGCACGCCGAGCCGGTCCATGCCGGACGGCCACAGGCTGCGGGGCGCCACCTCCACCCCGACCCGGTCGAGCTCGCCGCGGGTGGCGGAGACGGTCTCGTCCCCCACTGCCGGGGCGTACCAGGGCGCGGTGCAGCGGTCGCAGCGCCCGCAGGGTGCGGGCTCGGGGTCGTCGAGGGTCCGCTGCAGGAAGGCCATCCGGCACTCGCCCGTGTCGAGGTAGTCCAGCATCAGCCCCTGCTCGCGGCGCCGGGCCTCGGCCACCCGGGCGTAGCGCTCCGCGTCATAGCGCCAGGGCTCGCCGGTACCCACCCAGCCGCCGCGGACGCGGGTGACCGCCCCGTCGACATCGAGCACCTTGAGCAGCAACTCGAGACGGGTGCGGCGCAGGTCGACGATCGCCTCGAGGGCTCCCGGCGACAGCGGCCCTTCCGCGTCGGCGAGCGCGTCCAGCACCGCCTGCGCCGTGCCCTCCTCCGGCATGGACGCCGTGGCGAAGTAGTGCCAGATGTCACGGTCGGCCGGGGTGGGCAGCAGCAGGACGTCGGCGCTGGCGACGGCGCGCCCGGCGCGGCCGACCTGCTGGTAGTACGCCACCGGCGAGCTGGGCGCGCCGAGGTGGATGACGAACCCGAGGTCGGGCTTGTCGAACCCCATGCCGAGCGCCGAGGTGGCCACGAGCGCCTTCACCTGGTTGTCGCGGAGGCGGGCCTCGAGGTCCTCCCGCTCGGCCGGTTCGGTGCGTCCGGTGTAGGCGGCGACCCGGTGGCCGTGCCGGCCCAGCAGGGCGGCGAGGTCCTCGGCCTGGGCGACGGTGAGGGTGTAGATGATGCCGCTGCCGGTGAAGTCGGCCAGGTGGGCGACGAGCCAGGCCACCCGGGTCTCCTCGTACGGCAGCTTCAGCACGCCGAGCCGCAGAGAGGCCCGGGCGAGCGTGCCGCGGATCGTGAGCACCTCGTGACCGCCGGTGCCGAGTTGCTCGACCACGTCCGCCACGACCCGCGAGTTGGCCGTCGCGGTGGTGGCGAGCACCGGGACGTCGGGACGCAGCGTGCCGAGCAGGTCACGGATGCGGCGGTAGTCGGGACGGAAGTCGTGGCCCCAGTCGCTGATGCAGTGGGCCTCGTCGACCACGAGCAGGCCGCAGCGCGCGGCGAGGTCGGGCAGTTGTCGCTCGCGGAACGTGGGGTTGTTCAACCGCTCGGGACTGACCAGCAGCAGGTCGACCTCGTCGGCCTCCAGCCGGGCGTACACCTCGCCCCACCCGGTGGCGTTCGCGGTGTTGATGGTCACCGCCCGGACGCCCGCCCTCGCCGCGGCCGCGATCTGGTCGCGCATCAGCGCCAGGAGGGGTGAGACGATCACCGTCGGCCCGGCGCCCTGTCCCCGCAGGAGCGCGGTCGCGACGAAGTAGACCGCGGACTTGCCCCAGCCGGTGCGCTGCACCACGAGCGCCCGCTGCCGGTCGGCCACGAGCGCGGCGATCGCCTCCAGTTGGCCCTCGTGGAACATGGCGTCGTCGCGTCCGACCAGTCGCCGCAACACCGCCAGCGCCGCCGTCCCGAACTCCCCCGTCGTGTCCATCCCCGCAGGGTACGGGGCGGGTCGGACACCTCCGTACAAGTCCGCCTGCCCGCCACGGTTCCGGTCACGCGGAGTTACCGTGGCCGGATGGACCACCACTCCGCCCAGCAGTGGCTCGACCGGTACGTCGCGGCCTGGCTCTCCTATGACGCCGACGCGATCGGCGCCCTCTTCAGCGACGACGTCCGGTACCGCTACCACCCCGACGGCGATCCGGTCGTCGGCCGGGAGGCCGTGGTCGCGTCCTGGCTCGGGAACCCGGCGACACCGGACGCGTCGACCCGCGACGAGCCCGGCACGTACGAGGCGTCCTACGCCCCGGTCGCGGTCGACGGCGAGGTGGTGGTGGCCACCGGCAGCTCCACCTACTACACCGCTCCCGGCGGGCCCGTGGAGCGCGTCTTCGACAACTGCTTCGTGATGCGCTTCGACGCCGGGGGCCGCTGCCGCGACTTCACCGAGTACTACAACCAGCGCCCCTGATCCGGCCGGCGGTGTTCGACGCCCGAAGAATTCCCCCCTTGACCCCCGGCAGCCCCGGGACCGTAGCGTCGTGGGCATGACGACGACGGAGGACATGATCGCGCGGCAGCAGCCCCTCGCCAGCCGGTTCGGCTACCGCACCACGGCCACCGAGGTGCTCGCCGGCCACGACCTCGCCGGACGCACCGCCATCGTCACCGGCGGCTACTCCGGCCTCGGCCTGGCGACCGTGCGGGCGCTCGCGTCCGCGGGAGTCTCGGTCACCGTCCCGGCGAGGCGCCCGGACGCCGCCGTGGCGGTGCTCGCGGACGTGCCCGGCGTGACTGTGCGCGGCATGGACCTCGGCGACCTCGACTCGGTCGCCGCCTTCACCGCCTGG